>CAYSME010000030.1:0-8768 GCA_964432085.1 uncultured Gammaproteobacteria bacterium
GAGTCTATAGCTCAGTTGGTTAGAGCGCTTCGTTGACATCGAAGAGGTCAGAGGTTCGAGTCCTCTTAGACTCACATGTTTTTTTCAAAACCTACTAAATCAACTACCATGCCCATCAGGGCATAATTTTTTGCTTTGATTGGGCTTTTCACTTTCCTGTTAAAATACTTTATATAGTTATTGTAAGGACAAAGTATGCCTTGTCCCACAAAAAAATAATATGTCACAACAAAATTCAGATCTCCAAACAATTCGCCATTCAGCCGAACATGTCTTAACTCAAGCCATGCAACGACTATTTCCCAATAAATTTTTAATGGCTATGGGACCATCAACCGATGATGGTTTTTATTTTGATTTTGAAACTCTGGGAGATTTTAAGGTCAGTGAAAATGATTTTGAAGCCATCGAAACAGAAATGATTAAAATAATCAAAGAAAATTTACCCATAATTAGGCAAGAAATTACTTTAGATGAAGCTAAAAAAATATTTAAAGATAATCCCTATAAAATGGAATGGCTTAATTCTATTCAAGACAGAGGAGAAGTAGTCACTATTTATAAAACTGGCGATGAATTTGTTGATCTTTGCGCCGGTCCTCATATTCGATATACCAAAGGCATTAAAGCTTTCAAACTTTTATCCATCGCTGGTGCTTATTGGCACGGTGATGAAAAGAATAAAATGCTTACTCGTATCTATGGCACAGCTTTTGAAAATAAAGAAGATTTAGAAAAATATCTAAACAATATTGAAGAAGCCAAAAAACGTGATCATCGAATTTTAGGCCAAAAATTAAAATTATTTACCATTTCCAAACTTGTTGGAGCCGGTTTACCTTTACTTCAACCAAATGGTATGATCGTTCGCAAAGAATTAGAAAAATACCTCTGGGATCTACATAAAAATAAAGGCTACTCTCAGGTTTGGAGTCCTCATATCACTAAAGAAGAACTTTATATTACCTCCGGTCATGCCGAAAAATTTGGTGACAATATTTTCAAAGTTCAAGGCAAAGACAAAAATGAAATCTTTTACCTTAAACCTATGAATTGCCCCCATCATATGCAAATTTTTGCTGATAATCAATTTAGTTATCGAGACATGCCAATTCGTTATTTTGAACCAGCCACTGTTTATCGTGATGAAAAAGCCGGTGAACTTTCCGGACTCACTCGTGTCAGATCAATTACTCAAGATGATGGTCACTTATTTTGTCGCATTTCTCAATTAGAAACAGAAATTCCCATTATTATCGATATCATCAAAGAATTTTATACCACCTTTGGTATGATGGAAGATTATTGGGTAAGATTTTCAGTTCGCGGACCTAAAGGAAAATACATTGGTTCCGATGAAGTTTGGGAAAAAGCTGAGTCAATTCTAAAAAAAGTTTGCGATAAAAATAATTTACCTTATAAAATCGGTGTTGATGAAGCCGCTTTTTACGGACCCAAACTAGATTTTATGTTTAAAGATGCTCTCCAAAGAGAATGGCAACTTGCCACCATTCAATGTGATTTTAATCTACCAGAAAGATTTGATCTTTCTTTCATTAATGAAAAAGGTGAAAAAGAACGTCCGGTAGTTATTCATCGAGCTATTTCTGGTTCTTTAGAAAGATTTATGGGAATTTTAATCGAACAATTTGGTGGTTCCTTCCCAACCTGGATTTCTCCGATTCAAGTTAAAATCATTCCTATTACGGATGATCAAGCCAATTACGCTCAAAAAATAAAAGAAGAATTACACCAACACGATATTCGTCTTGAAATTGACGATAAATCGGAAACTATGCAAAACAAAATTCGTAATGCCGCTAGTGAAAAAATTCCTTATATGATTATTATCGGAGGTCGCGAAGCTGAAAATCAAACCATTTCTGTCCGACAACGTGATGGTCAAGACCTTGGATCAATGAAACTATCTGATTTTATTTTAAAAATAAAAGATCAAATTTCAAAAAAGGCCATAAGTCTGATAAAATAAACAAAATAATATGAGTAGTTTCAAAAACAAAACCAACGGTAAGTTTTACAAAATAAACCAATACATTACCGCCCCAACTATTCGTCTTTTAAGCGAAGACGGTAAACAAATCGGAGTTATGTCTCTCCAAGAGGCAAAACAACAATCCTTTGATAGTGGACTAGATTTAGTTGAAGTTAACGGCAATGCAGTTCCACCTGTCATTAAACTAATAAGTTTTTCCAAATTCAAATATCAAGAATCTAAAAAACTCCAAGTCGAAAAAAAAGGCATTAAAGGTGGAGATTTAAAAGAAATTCAAATGAGTCCTTTTATTGGTCAAGGTGATTATGAAACTAGAATTAAGAAATCTCAAAAATTTTTATCTTCTGGAAATAAGATCAAATTAAGTGTAAAATTCCAAGGTCGCCAAATGAATCATCAGGAATTTGGCCACAATTTAGTCGCTAAAGTAAAAACCGATTTACAAGATTTTGGAACTCCAGAAGGTGAGGCCAAACTAATCGGAAAAAGATTAATGCTTACATTCACACCTTCTAAAAAGAGTGGAGGAGTAAAAAATGAAAAAACAAAGTAAAAAAAGAAAAATTAAAAAATCTGTTTCCAACAGATTTGAAGTTACTAAAACCGGCAAAGTTTTACGTATGTCATCTTTTAATCGACATTTACGTCGAAAAAAAAGCAAAAAACAATTACGCCGAATTAAAGGTAAACAACCAGTTTCTAATGCTTTATCCATCAAAGTTAAAAAACTTCTTGGAAAACTTTAATTAAAAAGTTTCCCTTTTTAAGGGAAAAACCGGTTTATCCGGAAAGTGTTTATTAAAAATTAAAAATAAAAACATATGAGAGTTAAAACTGGAACAGTTAGACGAAGCAAACACAAAAAAGTCTTAAAAGCCGCCAAAGGTTTTTGGATGACTCGTCACAAAAGATACAAAGTTGCCCATGAAGCAGTTATGCATTCAGGCATGTACGCTTTCAAAGGTCGACGTCTTCGCCGACGAGACATGCGTCAAACTTGGATTACTCGTCTTAACGCTGCTTTAAAACCATTTGAAATCAGTTATTCTGCTTTCATTAAAATGATGAAAGACAAAAGTGTTGAATTAAATCGAAAAATGTTATCTGAAATTGCTATCAAAGATAATAATTCATTTAAGTCCATCGTTGAGTTTATAAAAAAATAAACAGGGACTTTTTAAAAAAATTCAAAAGCCCCTGGAAAGGGGCTTTTTTTTGTTAAATAGGTCGAAATTTCAATCCCGATCTATCGGGAGCCGAAATTTTGCCTATTTATCAAACTCCGATTTATCGGAGTAATTTGTTAAAATAAACCATGAATCAAAATCTCGAAAATATTAAGATTCAATCTCTGAAAAAAATTTCAGAGCTTAAAACTGATAAAGAATTAGAAAATTTACGCATCGAACTTTTTGGTCGAAACGGTTTAATCAATGATTTATTTTCCAAAATCAAAGAAATTTCCAACGAAGAAAAAAAACAATATGGCGCCGATCTTAACCAACTTAAAACCGAACTAGAAGAAAAATTAAAAAATCAAACGGTTTCTAAAACCGAATTGAAAATTGAAAATTCGAAAATTGAAAATTTTAAACTTCCCAAAGTTGGCCATCTCCATCCCATCACTCAAACTGAACGAGCCTTAAATGAAGTATTTCGAAAATTAGGTTTTTCTGTTTATAACAGTCCTGAAATTGTTACTGACGAATTTAATTTTGCCAGATTAAATGTCCCAACTGAACATCCCGCTCGCGACATGCAAGATTCGATTTATATTAAAGAACCGGAATATTTACTTCGCACCCAAACATCAGCCATCGAAGCTTATCTATTAAAAGAAAAAAGTAAAAATTTACCTATTCGTGCCGCTTTTCCCGGAAGTGTTTTTCGAAATGAAAAAGTCAATCGTTCCAATCATTTTGTTTTTCACCAATACCAAGCTGTTGTTGTCGATAAAGGTGTCACCATGAAAGATTTAATTGGAACCATGGATTTAATGTTTAAAACTCTTTATGGACCGGATGTTGTTGTTCGTTATCGCTGTAAATATTATCCCGAAGTTGAACCTGGTGTCGGCCCCGACATGCAATGCTTTAATTGTCATGGCAAAGGTTGTTCTCTTTGCAAATATGCCGGTTGGATTGAAATGGGTGGTGCTGGCATGATTCATCCAAAAATTTTAGAAAAAGCCGGTATAGATACCAATATTTGGTCTGGATTTGCTTTTGGTATGGGACTTGATCGCTGGACCATGGCTCAAAAAAATATTAAAGATATTAGAACATTAATGGGCGGTAACCTCGCCTATAAACCAAACGAATTATGAAATTAATTTACTCTTATCTCCAAAAATTTTTACCTGACCTTTCAATAAAACCAGAACAACTTCGTGATGATCTAACCATGATTGGCCATTTTGCTAATTTTTTTGAAAAAATTGATGATGAAATCGTTTTTGATTTAGATATCAAGGTTAACAGGGGAGACTGTCTTGGTTATTACGGACTTGCCAAAGATTTGTCTATTTTTTACAACATTCCAATTAAAAATCTATCTCAACCAATTACTCCTTCAACACAAATTCTTCCAATAAAGGTCACCACTGATAATGTCAAAAGGGTTATGTCTATTAAGATTTCTGATTTAAAAAATTCTTCATCTCCTCAATGGCTTCAAACATTTTTAAAATGTCACAACACCAAATCTATCAATACTTTGGTTGATCTCACCAATTACATCATGTTTTTATATGGTATCCCTTGTCATGCTTTTGACACAGCTAAATCCGGACAAAATTTAATTTGGGAAATGAATTCTAAATTTAAAGAATTTATTAGTCTCGATGGTTCCAAATTAATTTTGGATAACAAAATTTTAATGATTAATAATCCAGATCAAACCCTCAGTCTTAGTTTTTGGGGAGGAGAGTCATGTGCTATCGATAACTCAACCACCGAAACCATCATTGAATTGGCTATCTATGATCGTACCACCGTCCGCCAAAACAGTCGCCAATTAAAATCAGTTACCGAAGCCAGTATTCGTCTTGAAAAAGATCTTGATCCGGAATTAATTCCCACTGCCTTCAATCATTTAATCAATTTAATTTTAGAAAATTGCGACGGTCAGATTACTTCTCAAATATTTGATTACTATCCAAATAAATCAGAAATTCCAGTAATAAAATTTGATTCCCAAAAACCCACACTCATTTCCGGCATTGATATTCCAAAAGATTTTTCTATCGATATTCTTACTCGTCTTGGCTGCCAAATAAATAACGATCTAATAACTCCTCCTAGTATCCGTAAAGACATCACTATTGAAGCCGATCTAATCGAAGAAGTAATTCGTTTTTACGGTTATCAAAAAATCCCCACTAATCAACCACTTTCATTCAAAGAAATTGGCGATATCACTCCACCAGAAATTTATTTAATTGAAAAATTAAAAGATGATCTTATTAAATTAGGTTATGACGAAGTCCTAACTTGGCCACTAGTTACTTCTCCAACAGATGAATCAACTGTTATTAAGACTCAAAACAGCATTAATTCAGAAGCTATTTATTTACGTCAATCTTTAATTCCATCTCTAGAACAACAACTCGACCAATACACTCGATTCAAATTACCCAATCCACAATTCTTTGAAATCGGAAAAATTTTTAATTTAAAAGATAGTCAATTTATCGAAAACAATTCTCTTTGTATCTCAAGCTTTGATAATTATAAATTAATGACTGATGTAGAAAATATTTTTAATAAAAAATTTAATTCGTTTAATTCACAAAAAATTCAAAATCAACTCTTCGTTGAAATCGTTCTTGATAATTTAAAAAAACCATTAAAATACATTCCTAATCAACAACAAAACAACGCTATTGAGTTAACCTCTCAAATAATTACCCTCGATGCCAATATAACTTTAGAAGAAAAGAGTGAGCCTGTCGAACTCATTAAAAAATATTCCCAAAAAATTGACCCAAAAATTCTTTGGTCCGTGGAAATTATTGATGTCTATCAAAATCGCTATACTTTCCGTGTAAATTATTTTAACTGTGATGACAAAACTGCCAAATCAATTCACTTAAAAACCTTTAATTTAGAATAAATACACACCTAATACATATTAGCAGAACCTAAATTAGACTGCTAACTATCTATATTTTCGAAATAACACCTATTTTAAGGCAAAATAAATAATATTGATTAACTAGTTTTTACAATTAGTGCGAATTCGGCCCAGGTGTCGGTGTTGGAGTTAAAGTTGGAGTCGGAGTAGGGGAATAATCCCAAGCTGTATTAACTCCAATCTTTATTTCTCTATCTGTCGTATTACCGTCCTTGTCGGTAGCTTTAAATTTAATTTTATGAGGTCCATCAGATAAATTAATCGACATTTCAAATGGTTTCTCTGTCCAAACCTTCTTCTCCACATCATCAATCCACATTTTAACCTCAGTAACTTTTTTAACTGAAGTCGTTGTCACTTTAACATTAAAACTACTTGATACTGTTGACTGGTCTCCAGGTTCTACTGACATTGATATCATCCCACTACTCCGACAATAATCAGTTGGAGGAAAGTATTTACCATTATCAGACTGTTCTGCAATCCACTGATCAATCCCATTTTGCCATCGATTTACTCCATCTGTCGAAACCGGATCATCCTCTCTAAAACTAAAATATTCTTTTGAATCATAATTATCATTCGTCACATCTTCCGGAGTAGCCAATCCAGTCGATCCTCTGCAAACTTTCAAATTCATATGAATTGGGTCTGATATTGATTGTTGAGTTCCATCAATAAAGTATTCCTTTCGGGAAGTAAATCCGTCATGAGCCGGATAACCGGAAACTGTATCAACATCAATATTAATAATTCCACTAGGAATTGGAAAATCCTGTTTAGTTCTTTTAGGTAATTCATAAAGCATTATTTTCCTCCATATCGGCGCTGCCCCAGAAACACCAGAAGCAACTTTACCCATAGGTGAACCGTCATTATTTCCCACCCACACAGCTGTTAATAAATTTGGAGTCCATCCAATTGTCCAATTGTCCTTTAAATCATTTGTGGTTCCGGTTTTTACTGCCACCTGATAACCAGAAATATTCAAACTATTAACTGCTCCAAAAGTCATCGATCTTGCCGAATTGTCAGACAAAATATTAGAAATTATAAACGCTTCCTGTTCTGTCATTACTTTTTTACCATCTGGCACTTTATATTCTTCTAAAACTCTGCCATCACGATCCTCAACTTTTAAAATTCCTATCGGCTGCATACTAGTTCCTCCATTTGCAAATGCCGTATAAGCCGATGCTAAATCAATCATTTTTACTTCAGCTCCCCCCAATGTCACTGCTAATCCAAATTTTGATAAATTTTCATTAGTTGGCTCTAATGTCGAAATTCCCATATTATATGCCAATGTCAGCATATTTTTTACTCCCACCCGAGCCAAAATTTTAACCGCCACCGTGTTTATAGAATTACCCAAAGCATTTCTAAATGATATTGGACCAGTAAACTTACCAGTATAATTTTTTGGACTATAATCTTTTTGCCCTGAGCTTGTCGAAGGGAAAGTTACCGGTGTATCCATTATCATTGTTGATGCCGTCATTCCTTTTTGTAATCCAGCCAAATAAGTAATTGGTTTAATAGATGATCCCGGTTGTCTTAAACCCTGAGTCACCACATTAAAATTACCATCAGTTTTTGTCGAAAAATAATCTCTCGATCCCATCATTGCTAAAACCTGACCGGTAGTCGGATCTAAAATTAATGCTGCTCCATTGCTTATTCCTAATTTTTCAGAGGCATCAATTTGTTCGCTAACTATTTTTTCTACTTGCTCTTGTAACTTCAAATCCAAAGTTGTTGTTATTTTTAAACCACCATTTTCTACTACTTCTGCCCCATATTTTTGAGTCAATAAATCTTTTATCCAAAAAACAAAATGAGGCGCTTTTGTAGTCGAATTTTCACTGGCAAATTTATAGTTTTTAACCTCTTCCATTGTAGTATCCGCCAATGATTGATCGATATATCCATCCTCAACCATTCTTGTTAATACATGGTTAGTTCTATTAATATAAGCTGTTGGAGTACTTGAATAAGGCGAATAAACACTCGGAAGTTGAGGTAACCCCGCCAAAATTGCACTCTCTGCCAAATTTAATTTCTTCACCGACTTACCAAAATACTGTTCAGCTGCTGGCCCAACCCCCCAGGAATTTCCACCATATGGTGCTTCATTTAAATACATTAATAAAATTTCATCCTTACTATATTTAGCATCAATTTGAATTGATAAAATCACTTCTTTAATTTTCCTTGTTAAGGATCTTTCGGTTGTTAATAAAACATTTCTGGTTAATTGTTGTGTTAGGGTTGAACCACCAGTAATTTTTCCAAAATAAAAAACATTTTTAATTATTCTCAACGGAGTCAAAAGATCTATTCCTTTATGTGTATAAAAACTTTTATCTTCCACAGCCACCGTAGCTTTTTTTAAATAATCGGGGATATTCTCAGCTGCCACCGGGTCTCTTTTGGCATCTTCATAAATATCATACAAAGCCTCACCATTCCGATCATATACCTTACTTGAATAACCATCTCTTCTAACCACTCTGGTTGGAGACGGCAAATCCTTAGAATACCAAATAAACAAAAAAATCACCCCCAGCACTCCAATTACCATTAAAATTAAAAACACCTTAAAAAAGTTAAACCAAAA
>CAYSME010000031.1:0-8261 GCA_964432085.1 uncultured Gammaproteobacteria bacterium
TTTAGTTACACATGAACCACCAGAACAAAGTTGAGATGAATTACAGTTGGTAGTTACCCATGAACCATTGTTACAAGTTCTAGCTTGAGAAGTGGAGACACATTCTTTGGTGCCGTTGGAACACTCATTGCAATCATTACTATTAGTTATCGCCGAACTTCTATCAGTACAACCAGAAGGTGTTGCATTAGTAATTGTTCTAGTTTTAGTTCCATTAGTACATGAACTCCAATCACTGTAAGTGTAACTAGTACATTTAATTGTGGTACTACCACCACCGCCAGTACCACCACCGCCAGTACCCGAAGTTTTACAAACATCAGATTCGACATTATTAAGAGTACATATTTCTCCACTCCCACAATTTTTACTAGTATTTTCCCATTCACCATTATCATCACAAACTACATATTTGTTTTCTCCAACACATTTTTGATCATCAGTATTACATTTAGAAGTACCGCTTTGAGTATTACAACTTTTTCCATCTGAACTACAACCAGCATCACAAGGAGTTTCACTAAAGTCCGTACCCACAGAATTGCAAATTCGCAAAACACTTCCCGAACACGACACACTGCCAGGAACACACTTAGAACCTATGGTTTCACAATTACAACCACTGCTACCATAAACAGTACCACTGGAACAAATCTTGCAAACACCAACATCACAAAATTTATTATTATGATTGTAATTACCACACTTACATCCAGAAGCGCCAGGATTTGCATTACAATCAACAGTTTCACCACCCGTCCCACCACCACTAGTACTATTTGGTTTACAACAAATTCCTGGTAATCCATTGTAATTTGCACATGTTCCACCATTAACAGCAGAATAATTACCAGCACTACTACAATTTGAATAACCATAAAGACAACTTCCACCATCATCCTGACAAGAATAAGTTATCGGTGCTGGCGCAGTACCATCCTCACAACAAACACCCCTTCCACTTGCCGTATCAGTACAAGATACAAATTTAATATCTTTTACCTTACCACCCAACGTACTAGTACAATAACTTTCAGTCGCAACACAAGTCCCTGAACATGTATTAGTTGTTACACTACCACTAGTACTATTTGGTTTACAACAAATTCCTGGTAATCCATTGTAATTTGCACATGTTCCACCATTAACAGCAGAATAATTACCAGCACTACTACAATTTGAATAACCATAAAGACAACTTCCATCATTAGTTTGACAAGTATAAGTTTGCGGCGTGGTTCCACCACCTACACAACATACTTTCCTATCACCAGTACAAGGTGTATTTACATTCACACTACCATGCAATGTACTAGTACAATAACTTGCATTTGTGACACAAGTCCCCGAACATGTATTAGTTCCTCCACTACTAGATCCTCCAACACACTTATGAGTAAGTATTTGTTGCCCATCACCAGTCCAAAAATCATTACACCTACCACTTGCACATTGGCTAGCATTATCACACTCTTCTCCATCACCTTTTAATGGATTACATTTATCATTAGAACAACCAGTAGGGCAATTTTCTGTACTCCCCCACATATTATTTACACATTTGTTAAGAGTATTTTTATCAAAACACTTCGTCTTCCCATTCTGACAAGAACCAGTACAACTGCCACTACTCGGATTCCAAATACAATTACTATTTCTACCACAAGCGTCTCTATCATCACCTAATGTATAACAATCATCACTACTTATCCCACTGCCACTAGTTTTACTTGCCGTACAACTAGCATTTATTCCACCATTAGTTGCATTACAATTCCACTTATACTGAGTATCCGAATCAGCCGTATCACTAAATGTACCTGAACTACAAGTATCCTTAGTACTACCACAACTACCATTAATTATATTTTGAACACCAGGAGTACCACCCTTTTTACAACTAGAGTCCGCCACTCCAGAACATGAACTGTATACGTTCACACCATATAATTGTGTTAAACCAGTACATTGACATCTCCACCCATCAGCAGTGGTCGAACACCCACCACAAACCGCCGTCTCACATTTAGTACAATTTTCACTTGATGATGCTGCTCTTCCTCTGTTTTCCTGACTCTGTTGAACCAACTTTGTTGTAACAGGAAGTGCAATTGCCACCACCGACATAATAATCATTAATATCAATTGGGAAAAACCTTTTCGCTTATCTTGTGTTTTCATTTATTTTTAAGAAATTCTATAGAAGAGTAAAACACTTTTAAAATACTCTGTCAATCCATCTCTTAAAAAATTCTTCTGATATCCCCCACTGTAATTAACAAAATCAAAACCAATAAAATTATCATCCCAATATTATTCACCACAATTTCAATTTTTTGATTTGCTTTTTTTCTAAAAATCATTTCATACAACACAAAAATAATTCTTCCTCCATCTAATGCCGGAAACGGCAACACATTCACCACTGCTAAATTAACTGACACAATTCCAAAAAAATGAATTACCGCCAATATCCCTTGATTATTTTTAATCGAACTAGTTGCTTCATACATTCCAATCGGCCCACTAACGTCTTTTGGAATTTGACCCTTAAATAAACCACTAATCATTGACCACACTCCTCCAACAATAATTTTTCCCCAATAATAGGCTTCTTTAAAACCAGCTCCAATCCCTTCATAAAATCGATACCATGGCATTTTTATCATCTCTGTGTTTGAAATCGAAACTCCCATACTTCCCTCACCTTCTGGTGGATTCTCTCTCACCTCTACACCAATTTGTACGGGCGAGGCGTGACTCGCCCCTCCAATTTCCAAATTCACCATTTGCCCCTTATATTTTCCAACCTCATCTGTTAATTCACTTGCTTTTTTAATTTCCTTATCTCCTATTTTTAAAATAACATCGTCTATTTTTAACCCTGCCCTCTCTGCCGGTGAATTTTCCGAAACTCCAATAATCGTCACCCTATCAGTTTCCTTAGGCACCCCTAAAACCGCATAAACTATACTAAAAATTATCACCGCCAAAACTAAATTCATTAATACTCCACCCAACACGATTAATAGTTTCTGCCACGGATTTTTATATTGGAATGAATATTTTTTAGCCACTTGCCCTTCCGTAGCCTCCGGCGAAGGAGGGTCTTCCCCATACAATTTACAAAAACCACCCACCGGCAACCAATTTATACTATATATAGTACCCTTAATTTTTTTACCAATAATTCTCGGCGGCAATCCTAATCCAAACTCCTCTACTTTCACCCCACTAATCCTCGCCATAAACATATGTCCAAACTCATGTACCAAAACTAACACCGACAACGCCACCACAAAAATTATCAAATTCATGTTTTCATTTTAACATTTAAAACCCTTCTGTCACTTCGTGACATCTCCCCTTGATAAAGGGGAGAAATATTAATAAAATTAATATGTGAAATATATTACCGATATAGAAGCTAAAACGAGCAAATTGAATATTAGATATTTAAACCAATTAAGAGAAATAGTAAGAAAAAACAGAAATAACCCAACTCAATCAGAATTTTAAAAAAGAAAAACTTCTCCCTTTTATCAAGGGGAGATCCCGATTTATCGGGAGAGGGGTTTAAAAAAATTATCCTCGAATTTCCAACTCTTTTTTCTTAGCTATTTCTTCCAGCTTTCCAATATAAACATCAGTAGTTTTTTGCAATTCAGTTTCATCTCTCTTAAATTCATCTTCAGAAATTGTTTTTTCATTTTTAGCTTTCTGTAAATCATTTCTGAAATCAGCCCTAGCATCTCTTATCATTACTCTGGCCCCCTCTAATTTTCTTCCCAATAATTTTATATAATCCTCTCTTTGTTCTACTGTCAACATTGGTAAACTCATTCTAATTATATTTCCATCAACCACTGGCGTCATCCCTACATTTGCCGCCATGATCCCATTATTAATTTCTCTAACCAAAGTCTGATCCCACGGTTCAAAGGTTAAACTGCGAACATCAGGAACTCCAATCGATCCCAATTCAATTAACCTCATCTTTTGTCCGCCATAAACCGTCACTACCACATTTTCTATCAATCCCGGAGTTGCTCTTCCTGTTCTAATTGAAGCAATATCGTTTACAAATAAATTTGTAATTTTATCCATCCGTACTTTTACATCAGTGAAATTTATCATACTCTGAATTATACCAAACCAAAACCTCCCTTTAAGAAAGAAAAATATTTTATTTTTGTAGGGGTTTCATTTATCAAACCCAAAATCAGGGTTTCATAAATGAAACCACTACCTTTATAAACCAGTAGGAACACGCCATGGCGTGTTCCTACAAAATTACAAAAATTATCAAATTTTTTACTCACATACCTCAAGAGCATCTTCTATTTCAAATCTAACCATTCTTCCAATCTTTATATTTTCCCCAAATTTACTGTTTAAACCCATTACAATTTCTTTAACTTTTTTAGATGGATCTTTAATAAAATCTTGTTCTAATAATTCCTCAACATTTTCTGGATTCAATGCCGCAACTTGCAAACACAAATCCTTACTCACTGCCAAAAATTCTTCATTCATCGCCACAAAATCTGTCTCACAAAGAAGTTCAACCATACAACCAACTCTACCGGGGTCATAAAGAGATTTATGAGTATAAGTTGCCACAATACCCTTAGCCGCCACTTTATCAGCTCTCTTTTCAGCTTTTTTAAATCCCTTTTCTTTTAAAATTTCTCTGGCTTTCTTTTCATCACCTTCAGCCTCATCTAAAGCTGATTTAATTTCCATAATTCCAAGACCAGTTTCAATTCTGATTTTTTTAACTAATTCAATTATTTTTTTATTATCCATAATTTTATATTTAATATATAAAGTCCCTTTTATTTTACTCCTGCTGCTTTAATTGCTTTTCCAATTTCTTCCACAATTAAATTAACACTTTTAACACTATCGTCATTAGCTGGAATTGCAAAATCAACCTTAAACGGGTTTGCGTCAGTATCAACGATACCAACTGTTTTTACATTTCTCAATTTAGCCTCTTTAATAGCAGTTTTTTCAAAACCAGCATCAACCACAAATAAAATATCAAAAAATTTATCGACCCCAACCAAACCGCCGACTATTTTTTCTAATCTGGCAATTTCTTTATTTGTTTCCGATAATTCTTTTTTAGTAGCCTCAGCAAATTTACCTTTTTCTAAACCTTCCTTAAGGTCAGTTAATTTCTTAATATTCTTTTTAATTTGGTCCCAATTGGAAATAGTTCCACCTAACCATCTATCAGTTACGTAAGGTACATTAGCTTCCATAGCTACTCTCCTAACTGCCTCTCTTGCTTGTCGTTTAGTTCCCACTAAAACAATCTGTTTACCGTTTCTTTTGGCATTATAAATAAAATTGCAAGCTTTTTCTAATGATTCCAAAGTTTTAACTAAATCAAAAACTTGAACTCCATCTTTTTGAGTATAAACATTTTCTAATGCTTTTGGATGGGTTTTAGAAATTTTATGTCCCAAATGACTTCCAGCTGTGAGTAAATCTTTCAATCCAACCGTCAAATTATATTTCTTATCTTCTTTAACCGCCATAGCTTTAGCGTCGGCGGTCTCTTTGGAACCTTCGCTAGCTTTCTTTGCTGCCAATTCTTTTTCCGCTGCCACTTTTTCATTCATCTTCTTAATGTTTTCAGAAGTGATGTTGCTCTGAGTTTTGGCTTTAACCACCAAAGCTTTCTTAACCAAAGATTTTCCGCTTCGGTTCACGGTTTTTGTTTTTACTGTCATTTTGTTTTTATCCCTATCTATAGGGATCCTCCTTACTTCGTCCGCCGTAATTTTAATGAAGGCGGATTTATAATTCTCAGCACTGGGTTTCTTCCCCAGGATTATCGTGCTAAAAATTTAAAAATTATTAACTTGGAAATTATATCACAATCCGCTTCAAAAACTTATGTTTATTTTTGTGGAAAATCAATTATTGTAGCCTTTCCCTTTTCACTGTTCATTCTTGCTACCTGTTTATTAACTTCATTTATAAACCCATCTCTAATTCCCCTTTTATTTTTTCCACCAGTCTCTTCATCTTTATCAATCTTATCAAGTTTTATAGAAATAAATCTTTCATCTAAACCTATACAAGTTCCTTTGTCTCTCGTCATTAATTCAGTTTCACTCATTTTTATTTTTTAAAAAATAACTAAACTAATTATACATAAAATATTGATACAATATTTAGTATGCCAGACGCGGCCAACCTCTCTATTTTTGAAGTTCGCTTGCCTCAAAACAATGAATACACTTTTGAGTCAATGTCTGCCCTGCTGTCAAATTTCACTCAAGCCTCAACATCTTCTTTTTTTGAAAAATTAATCGGCAAGAAAAAAACCATCGTTTCACTTGAAATTATCCTAAAAGATGGCCAAATTCACTTCTACATTGCCGCCCTTTCCGACAATAGCGAATTCCTTCGCTCCCAAATTTTAGGTCAATATTCCACTGCTGTTTTAAAAGATACCACCGATTATTTAACCGAACTTGATCCCCAACTTCCAATCAGTTACACTCAACTTGGTCTAGGAAGACCATCAGAATATCCAACCAAAACCGCCAAAGATTTTAAAGACACCGATCCTTTAACTTCTGTGTTGTCACCTCTTTCCCGTTCCAATAACATTAAAGATTTTTTCCTCTTCCAAATTCTTTTAAGCGGCGCTCCCAAAAATTGGCAAGGAAATATCGTTAGTACTATTCAAAATGGAATTTTAGTTGATAAAGAAAGAAATATTCGTACTGCCCACCCCGACAAAGCCATTTTTGAACAAAAAATTCAATTTCCAGGCCTTTTTACCCAAATCAATCTTTTCAGTAACAGTCCCGGACTTATTGCCGCCGTTTCATCATCATTTGGTGCTTATACCAATCCTCGTGGTAATTTTATAAAATCTTTTTCTCCAGGTTTTTTAACTAAAAAGAAACTTTTAGAATCTATTTATACTCGTAAATTTAGTCCTAAATTAAAAGGACAAATTTTTAACACCGAAGAACTGGCTGCCATTTGGCACTTTCCCAACTTAAATACTAAGCTTCCTAACATTGCTTGGGGTAAAAAGCTTTATTCTGACCCACCCGAAAATCTCCCAATTTCCGACAATTTAACACCCGAACAAAAAAATGAAGTCACTTTCTTTGCTAAAACCGAATTTAGAAACAAAGACTGCATTTTTGGCATCAAAGAAGGCGAAGATCGTCGTCGCCACACTTATATCATCGGTAAATCCGGTACTGGTAAAACTACTTTAATTGCCAACATGGCCATTGATGATATTCGCAAAGGTCGCGGAGTTGCCGTTATCGATCCTCATGGCGATCTATGCAACACCATTCTTGACTACGTTCCTTCAAACCGTGTTAACGATTGTTGTTATTTTAACCCAGCAGATCCAGAATATGCCTATCCTCTCAATGTTTTAGAAGCACAAAATGAATCTCAAAAAGAATTAATTGCTTCTGGAGTGCTTTCCATTTTTAAAAAACTTTACGGCAATATTTCTTGGGGACCTCGTCTTGAACATATTTTACGAAATGCCGTTTTAACTTTAGTCAACACCCCCGGTTCTGATATGACTCATATCGTTGAAATTTTAACCAATAAAAATTATCGCAATCAAGCTGTTTCTAAATTAACTAATCAAACCCTAATTAACTTCTGGCACAACGAATTTGATCGCATGGATCAAAAATTTCAAAATGAAGCCGTCTCTCCAATTTTAAACAAAGTTGGTCAGTTTATTTCCTCCACTAAAATCCGAAACACTGTTGCCCATGCCCAATCCAAAGTTCGAATCCAAGATATCATGGACCAAAAGAAAATTTTAATTGCCGATTTATCTTCCGGAAAGTTGGGTGAAGATAACTCTGCTCTTTTAGGTGCCATGTTAATCACCCAAATCCAATTATCTGCCATGAATCGTGTTTTTCAATCAGCCGAAGATCGAGCTGATTTTTATCTCTATGTCGATGAGTTCCAAAACTTCGCCACCGAATCATTCATTAAAATTCTTTCCGAAGCCCGTAAATTTAAGCTAAATTTAATTGTTGCCAATCAATATATGTCCCAACTTGACCGAACCATTCAAGATGCCATTCTTGGTAACGTTGGTTCAATTATGTCTTTTGTTGTTGGTAATCAAGATGCTTTTATTTTAGCCAAAGAATTCGGACCTCAATTCCCTCCGGAAGACCTAATTAAAATTGGTAAATATCAAATTGTGTTCTAACTAATAATAAACTAAACAAAAAAAG
>CAYSME010000032.1:0-7902 GCA_964432085.1 uncultured Gammaproteobacteria bacterium
CTGGTAAACAGAACTGTGGGTATTATTTACCTAGAGTTCTGTTTACACAGAAAAAATACGAGAGGAATTGAAAGAAATGGAATATAACCAAATGTTAGTTGAGGGGAAGATTTATAGAGATTCGGAAAAACTTCATCAGGTATTATCAATGGTTCCTTGTAATAATGTCGATTTTTTTGAAAACTGTGGTAGTTTATTACTGTATTCTGGATCTTTGGAAGTTGATGTTATCGTTACAAGGAAACATACCAGGGGTGTTTTTTCCCAATTGTCTCGAGCATTTCCCGGCACAACTTTGATGCAGGCAATTTTTTCGGATGAAGGTTTGGATTTATCAAAGGTAATTGTTGATGAGGTTGAAGTGGAGAAGCAGTATTATATTGGTCAGTCGGATCGGTAATTTATTTTTTAGTTATACATATTTTGGGCCTCGGGAGAGATTGGAAAGTAGGTGGCGCACATCGTTACATCTTTTTCAATTTTTCAACCGGGGCCCTTTTCATATCTAAAACCCTCCGGTCCCGACCGGGTCGGGACCACCTCCCTTGACAGGGAGGCTTTAAATCAAACCCTCACTCCGGATAAACCGGGATCTCTCCTTATCAAGGAGAGAAGTCTTTTATTTTACTTTTCCTCAACTTATCCACAATGACTGAAATTTGTCTAAAAGTGTCTAAAATGAACCTAATTTTTATAAATAAAAAATTATAGGATGTGTGATTTTAGGGAGGCAAATTTTTATAGGATATAGACAAGGGGGAAAAGCAGGTTATACTAAGTTAATGCTTCAGTTAATTAAAAAAATGTTTTCTCCTAAAACCCTTCGACATACTCAGGGCAAGAAGGCTTCTGGTAATGGAAAGAAAGGGAAAGATAATTGGGCTAAGAAATCCGACTTCGCCAAAGGCTCCGACTGGGCAATGCAGTTTAGAAAAATGGGGAAACTTAGGGGAAAATTGATTTTGATGTAGTTTTACAAATAGGCTGATACTCCGATTCAGCTAAAGCTTCATCGGAGTTTGATCTTTAGGCAAAATTTCGGCTCCGCCAGCCGGCGGATTGAAATTTAGACCTAAAGAACAAAAAAAGAAACAAGGCTATCGATGTTCTCAAAGCAGGTGGAACACGTATAACGTTGTTTCTTCAACTTCTAAGATAGAGGTTTTTTTGACTAAAGTCAAAAAAAGTTTTGATCTAAATTTAGACTAAAAAAGGCTAGTTTAGCTTTGAGAATAGAGTTGAGAGTAGCAGAGGGGGCAGGTCTGCTACTTTCAACTCTATTTTTTTTGTCTAAAACCCTCTGTCTCGATAAATCGGGACATCTCCCTTGACAGGGAGACTAATTATAGATAGAATTGATTTGAATTTAAAGAATTTTCCCGTTCGCTGCGCTGTTTTTCAGCCAATTTAATAGTTAAATTGATTCCCGATGAATCGGGATTGTGTCTTTAGACAAAATTTCTTCGTCTTTGACTTGAAATTTTAGCTAAAGAAACTAATATAAATTTCCAAAAAAATGCCAAAAAAGATCCTTCGACAGGCTCAGGACGAGCAAGTTAATGTTGTAGTTGAGCCAGCAGTAGTGGTAACTCCTGAAATTAAACCCTCCGGTCCCGACCGGGTCGGGACCACCTCCCTTGACAGGGAGGCTATAAATAAAGAAGACCTTAAGAAGGATAATAATACGGTGAGTTTTGTTAAACCCTCCTATGCTAAGGCTTCGGAAGGGCAAGTCCCAGTTGCACAAGCTCCAGCTCAAGCTCCAAAACCACAAGTTAGATATAATCCACCAGCACCGGT
Organism: uncultured Gammaproteobacteria bacterium; assembly: GCA_964432085.1. Classification (GTDB taxonomy): domain Bacteria; phylum Patescibacteriota; class Microgenomatia; order UBA12405; family UBA12405; genus WARW01. Next base: position 1,801 of record CAYSME010000032.1, read on the forward strand.
TCAAGTTCCAACCGAGACTATTTTGGGTGCTTTGGAGATTATGCAAGATGGGCAAGGATTTGTGAGACCAAAATTTATTCCAACATCCAGAGACGCTTTTATTGGATCGATGCAAATCAGACGATATGGTCTTAGAGTGGGAGATATGATTTTGGGTCAAGCTAAAGCACCAAAAGAAAATGAAAAATATTGGGCAATGACAAGAATTGATAAAGTTAATGATTTGGATTTGGCAGCGGTTCAAAAAAGACCAGATTTTAAAGATTTAGTGCCAATTTATCCCCAAAAACAGGTTAAATTAGAAACTGATTCTGACATTGCTTCAACTAGAATTATTGATTTATTTTCACCAATTGGATTTGGACAAAGAGGAATGGTGGTGTCACCACCAAAGGCTGGTAAAACAACTTTATTAAAAGAAATTGCTGCAGGAATTGCAATTAATTATCCGGAAGTTCATTTAATGGCAGTGCTAGTGGGAGAGAGACCAGAAGAAGTGACGGATATGCAGAGATTTATTAAGGGTGAAGTGATTGCTTCTTCTTTTGATCAAAAACCAGAAGAACAAACCAGATCAGCAGAAATTGCCATGGAAAGAGCAAAAAGATTAGTGGAAATGGGCAAGGATGTGTTTATGGTGTTTGATTCAATTACCAGGTTAGCCAGAGCTTATAATTTAGCAATTCCAACTAGTGGACGAACTTTATCTGGTGGTTTTGATCCGGCAGCTTTGTATCCATCAAAAAGATTTTTTGGAGCAGCCAGAAAAATTGAAGGCGGTGGTTCTTTAACAATTATCGGAACAGCTTTAGTGGATACTGGCTCAAAAATGGATGATTTGATTTTTGAAGAATTTAAAGGAACTGGAAATATGGAATTGAGATTGGAAAGAAATTTAGCAGAAAGAAGAATTTTCCCAGCTTTTGATATTTTGAGATCAGGAACAAGAATGGAAAATTTACTTTTAGATCCGGCTGTGTTGGCAAAAATTATTTCAATTAGAAGAATGTTTGATGCTTTGGGTAAAGCTGAAGATACAACAGAAATGATTTTGGGCCAGATGGCAAAAACCAAGAGTAATAAAGAATTTTTAGAAAAGATAGGGAAAAAGTAAAATTATTTTAAATCCTTCCTCCCCGATAAATATCGGGGTATCCTCCCTTATCAAGGGAGGAAGTCTTATTTTTATTATTTAAAGGTTTCTCCCTTTGTTAAGGGGAGATGGTCCGAAGTTTCGGACCAGAGAGGATTTGATTTATTGATATAATATAAATGTTATGTTGGATTTAAAAGAAAACATAAAGATTGAACTGGAGCTAATAAGTAATTTCTTTAAAGCACAGGGGAGATTTTTAGGTGGATTTAGTAAGACTTTTTTGGGTTGGGCAGGGTTTTTGAAAGTGTTGACTTCTAAATTAATGTATCGACAGAGAGGTAGATTTTCGCAAACTTTTATCGGAGCCAGTATGGCGGTTTTGTCTCTTTTTACAATACTTTTTTCAAGTAAATTAGAATCTTTAATTAATAATAGTAGTACTGGAGAGGGTAGCACTTATTTAATTATGGCAGCGGATGGAACTGGAGCTGATACATTAGTGTCGGGATCGTCTAAGGGAGAGACAACAGAATATCGAGTGGTGGAAGGAGATACTGTGTCGTCAATTGCTCAAAAATTTGGAGTGACGATTGATACGATTATGTGGGAAAACAATTTAAAGTCGGTGGATGCAATTAAGGTAGGACAAATTTTGAAAATATTACCAGTGACGGGAGTGAGATATAAGGTGAAAAGGGGAGAAACTATATATAGTATAGCTAAGGCTTATCAGGTGGATGCTCAAAACATCATCGATTATCCTTTTAATACATTTTCTAATGATGAAACTTTTGCTTTAAGTGCGGGACAAGAATTAATAATTCCAGATGGAATTAAACCAAAAGAGGTGATTATTGATACTTCCAGATATACGGCCAGAACAGTGGCACCAATTCCGGGAGTGGTGGGTGAGGGTAACTTTATGTGGCCAACTTCCGGTTACATCAGTCAGAAATTTTATTGGTACCATAAGGCGGTGGATATTGCTAACCCAAGTAATCCAGCGATCGTGGCGGCCCAGGGTGGAACAGTGACCAGTGCTGGATGGAATGGGGGTGGTTATGGTAATTATGTAGTGATTAATCATGGTAATGGTTATTCCACTTTGTATGCCCACATGTTGAATAATTCGATTGTGGTGACACCGGGACAAGTGGTTAAGCAGGGACAAAAAATAGGAGTAATGGGAAACACCGGTCGTTCAACTGGAACACATTTGCATTTTGAAATTAAGGGTTCAAGTGGGAATTTGGATCCATTATCTCTATTGAGATAAAAATTAATTTTCAATTCCCAATTTTCAATTTACAATTGATTAATTGAGTATGATGGGGAAATTTTTTGGAAGAGGGGATAATGCGGGGAAAGAGGGTTTTTGGTCGTTGTCAAAAAAAAAGGCTTTTGTTATGCTGAATTTATGAATACTATTTTCAAATACTACCTCCGAGTTATTTTTTTACTTTTCCCAATAATTTTTATTCCGTCGGTGACGGATAGTTTTGGGTTTGGAAAGAACATAAGTTTGGCAATGATGGCTTTAATTGGATTAATTTTATGGGTGGTTAAATTGATTACAGGTACAGATAAAATAGTTAAAACAAATAAACTTTTTTGGTTGTTTTTGGTTTTGGTGATCTGGTCGGGAATAACTTTTTTTAGACTGGAAACTGGGGCTAGAATGGTGTCGTTGATGTCACCATTGGGAATGGGGAGTGTAATTTCACTTTTTGTTTTATTTTTCCTGTGGCTACAAGTTAACGATAGTAAAGAAAGCAAAAAACAATTTTTGTTTTTGACGATTTCTGGAATAATAACAGGAATTGGATCTTTGATAGTTTTCTTATTGCCGGCAAATAAAATGCCTTTATTAATACCCAAAACTAATCCTTGGGTGTCGATTTCCACTGGCTGGTCGTTGACTGGTTCGATGATGGCTGAAGCATCTTTATTTATCTTTTTGATTTTAGGTTGGTTGAAAAAATTATTGAAAAAAGTCAAGGAAAAATCAGATTTCAAAGCTTATTTAATGGAAGCAGTGGCAGTGGTTTTCTTTTCATTGTTGTTTTTATTAGATGTTTATAGAATTTTTAAAGCTGGATGGATATTTTTGGATTTAACCAGTTCGTGGGTGATAGCAGTGGAAGCTTTCAAAAATAAAGCAATTTTTGGAATGGGAATTGGTAATTTTATAGAGGCCTTTAATTCCTACAGACCAGTGAGTTTCAATTTGACTAAATATTGGTCAGCTTCTTTTTCAGGAGCATCGATGGGAATTTTACAAATTTGGACTGAATTAGGAATAGTGGGATTGATTTTGACATTTTATTTAGTGGCAATGGTGTTGAAGCTAAAAGGAACTAAGAAATTTTTGAATTTAGTTTTGTTTTTGGCTATCTGTTTGTTTTTACCACTAAATTTAGTAACAGTATTTTTATTAGTATGGATACTTTCAAATGGAGTGGTGGAATCTAAAGAAACCAAATTGATTTTAAATGTCGGAGAGAAAGGCTTTAATGCAATGCCATATATTTTAGGAGTGTTGATTTTGATAGGGGTGGGGTATAGTGGATTTTTGACCACCAAAATATTTTTAGGTGAAATATATATGAGAAAGTCATTGGTGGCAGCTTCGAATAATGACGGGACTACAACTTATAACTTACAAAACAAAGTAATAACCAGTTTCAATGCAAAAGTGCCGGCCTATCGAAGAACTTTTTCACAAGTGAATTTGTCTTTGGCGAGTGCATTATTGAGTAATGAGAATATAAATGATGAAGATAAACAGAAAGCTTCAACATTAGTGCAACAAGCGGTGAGTGAAGCAAAAGTGGCTATTGCTTTGAATCAAAAAGATCCGATTTATTGGTATAATTTGGCAGGAATTTATAAATCCTTGGTAGGTTATGTTGATGGAGCAGCTGATTGGAGTTATCAGGCTTATCAACAAACAGTGGCTTTGGATGCGGCTAATCCAGTTTATTATTTAGATTTGGGCGGATTGCTTTATGCATCAAATCAATATGAGTCGGCCGAAAGAGCTTTTGAACAAGCAGTAACAGTTAAAACTGATTATGCTAATGCTTGGTATAACTGGGCATATGCAGCCAAACAACAAAATAAATTGTCAGCGGCAGTAACCAGGTTGGAACAGGCTTTGAAATTAGTGACAGCTGATTCAACTGATTATGATGCAGCTGCTAAGGAATTAGAAACATGGAAAGCTGAGTTAGCAAAGTTGGTTGAACAACAGAAAGCAGCAGCTGAAGAACAACAGAAAGCAGCAGCGAAAACAACCGAACAACAACAGTTACAAGAACAACAGCAATTAGCACCACCAGAAACTAGTACAGAACAGACACAGGGGTCTGTTCCTACAGAAGAAAAATTAGAAACTCCGGTTGATTTATCAACACCAACAGAAGAAGCAGTGGGAACAGAGTAAAATATTTTAAACCCACCCGCCTTGCGGCACCCTCCCTTTATTTTTTTTTAAAACCTTCCGTCTTCCGATTTCATCGGAATCCACCTCCCTTGACAGGGAGGCTTTAAAACCAAATAATTATTTGTGAAAGATATTACATGTGTTGAGATAATGACTCACAAAAGTCATTTAAAATATTTGGGACAATTAAGATGGGCAGCAAAAATAAACAGACATAAGATGACAAAATCTGAATCTAAAATTTGGTATGAATTTTTAAAAAATAGACCATTAAATTATAAGTTTAGTAGACAAAAACCATTACATAGATTCATATTGGATTTTTATTGTTCTGAATTATTATTAGCCATTGAAATCGATGGTGGTTATCATATAAAAAAACAAGAACAAGATTTGAACAGAGATAAATTTCTAAATTGTTTAAATATAAAAACAATCAGATTTAAAAATGAAGAAGTATTAAACAAATCAGAAAAAGTTAAAAATGAAATAATAAAAAATATTTTGGAAAGAAAAGCCTCCCTGTCAAGGGAGGTGGCTCGAAGAGACGGAGGGTTTTAATTTATTATCCACCACTTAAATTCAATATCTTCAGAAATGGGGGTGTCGAGACCGACGACGAATGATTTATCAGTTTTAGAAATGACGTGAAGGTTTTGATTTTTGCCACCTTTTGTGACAGTAACATATACTTGGGAAGTAGAAGAAATATTATTATTTTGAATGGTGATATCTTTTTGACCGGATGATAAAGTGCTGTTTCCGGAAAGGGAATTGGTTTCGGTTTGGCTGGTGACGGAAATGGAACTGTCTTCTTCTGGAGCAGCGATGATAAGATTAGATCCAGCTGAAGCTTGAATAGTGGGAGCATCTGAATTATTTTTTTGGGGAATATCTTCTTCGAGAGAGGGCGAGTCACGTCTCGCCCCTACAGCTGGATTTTTGGCAATAATATTTTCGATAGCTTCTTTTTCGGTTTCAACACTAGCTTTTTGGGTGGGATCAGAAATAAGAGGGATTAATTTATTGTAGGTATCAAGGGCATCACCTAAAAATCCAGCTTGTTGTTGAATTTTGGCAAGATCATAGAAATTTTGAGCTTTGGTTGGTTCAAGAGAAACGGTTTGAGATAAATAAGTGATAGTTTTTTGAGCATCACCTTTTTGGGCATAAAGAGTGGCCAGAGATCGAGCAATTTCAGCTGAATTAGAATTTAGCTTAAAAGCAGTGGCAAAATCAGATATAGATTGATCTATAAGTTTAGGATTTGAACTAATAAGAGCCTGATAAATAATGGCACGCTGTTGATAGCCTCGATAATCGTTAGGGAATTCTTTTATAGCCTGTGTTGCGGCTAAAATTGAATTGTTAAGTAATTCAATGGTGGGTGATTGATCCGACCCCGCAGTGGCGGGGTTCTGCGAGCTTTGCTGTTGCAAAGCTCTTGAAAAATATTGTTGTGATGTTAAAAGATAATGTTGGATAGATTTAGGTACTTGTGTGGGCTCTCCTACGTCCTGCGGACTACGGACGGGCGAAGGGGTGATTTGGGATGAATTAA
>CAYSME010000033.1:0-2219 GCA_964432085.1 uncultured Gammaproteobacteria bacterium
TCGCTAAATATCATTGCGGCTTTATCATTGCCGAACAGTCTTTTAAGATTATCGGAATTAGTGGAATCGCCACAGAGTAAGCGATGCTCACCTAAATGTATTAAGTCGCCTGGTTTAGTTTTTGGTGTCTTAATCTTTTTTAGCTCCGCCTTAACATCAAAATCCTCATCTTTAACTTCTAACTCCTTATCCCAGAAATGAGATAAATCGACTTGGTCAAAACCGATGTCAACCAATAGGTCTAAATCAAAAGATTTCAGCTTTTCAAAATCCCAATCACCGCCTAAAGCATTACTTGCAATTAAATACCTTTTTGTTTCGTCTTCTGTTAATTGGCGATTAGGAATTCTAACATCAATTAATTCTTCACCTCGTCCTAGAAGTTGAAGGGCTTTGATTCTTTGATGACCTGCGAGAATTTTGCCATTTAAGTCTATGGCTGGAATTTCGACAAGGTTAAACTTTGCCAGACTCTTTTTAAGGTCTGACATTTGCTTGTCGTTGATTCTTCTCGGGTTAACTTCCTGGGGAACTAGGTCGTTAACTCTTTTTTGCACTGTGTGCCATTCTAATTTCTTCATAGAATTTTTAGTTCAGTTTATTAAAATTTTTTATAAACAAAAAAGCCTATCCCACACACGAAACAGGCTTAAACATGAAGTCTAAGACTATTTCTTGCGCGGAATAGGCATGGCTTTTGGCGCTACTCTATTCTCTTTGCGACGCTGTTATTAGGTTTTTAATTATCTTTTTTCTTTTTCAATTCGTCTATGTATTCTTCGCCCCTGTTTACTGTCCATAAATTGGGTGGCGTCCTTTCCAAGAAAAACTGGCATGTTATGAGGCACAGATAGAATCACTCTTTTACCTTCTTTTTGATATTTTTCAACCATTGCTAACAGATGCGGATCATTCGTTATATTCATCATCAGATTGAATTCGCCATTCTTTAAATTAGCCTCCTGTTCTGGTATAGGGAAGATAGCTCTTCCTGGTTCCATGGCCTCTATTTTTTTGCTCATGGTTTTACCAGCAAATTCAGGTGCTCGGACATTTGTGTGTAACTGAATATCTGTGAGTTGAATTATCACATCCCCATTTTTAGGCGGTATTTGTGTAGTTTTCATATCTAATATCTTCATACAATACCCATTATATATCAGGCTGTGTAAAATGTCAAATATTGTTTACACAAACACTTGAAAAATAATTAATAGTGTGCTATAATTAGAGCATATGAATATAATACAAACCCAATTATTAAACCTCATCGCCTCTACTCCAGAGATGGGGTCATTCAGTCTTAGAAAGATAGCTGAATTACTAGGAGCGAAAGGAAAGCCTCAAATTGCTAAATATCACCTTCAGCAATTGGAAAAACGAGGCTTAATTCAAATGAATTTAGACGAAGGTGTGCTGAAACTAGTCCAGAAAGGATATAATCATGCTACCAAAAGTCCGTTATTTGCCATTCCAGTCGTTGGAGCAGCTAATTGTGGACCAGCTGTTACGTATGCCGATCAAAAAGTAGACAGCTATTTGAAGATATCTTCCAGTCTTTTACCTAGAAACAAGAATCGTTTGTTCGCTATAAAAGCTGATGGTGATTCAATGAATCGAGCAAAGATTAATGAAAAAAGCATTGAAACTGGCGATTATGTCCTAGTTGATAGAGAAGCTAAATATAGTAATGGCGATGTTGTTTTAGCTATTGTCGACGGGCTGGCGACAATAAAAGAGTTTTATCTTGATAAAACTCATAACAGAATTATATTAAAAGCTAATTCTGACCATGAGTATATGCCAATTTATATTGGTGAGGATGATCAATTTATTATTAATGGAAAGGTCGTTGATGTAATTAAAAATTAATTTAAAAAATATATGGCTAGTCCTAAGTACATCAGTAACGCTGGAAAACATTGGACACCAGCAGAAGTTAAACAATTAAAGGATCTCGCGAACCATAATACACCCACGAGGGTAATAGGCTTGAAGTTAGGTAGACCAGTTAACGGAGTGCAGAGCAAAGCATCGGAATTAAATGTTAGTCTAAAACCAACAAATCATTCACCATATAATCGTAATAAAAAATAATATGTCTTATAAAAACAAAACCTATGTCGCTTTTGACGGCGATAATGACATTGCTTACTATAGAATAATGCAAGCGTGGAAAAGTAATGAAAATATTGATTTTAATTTTTATGATGCGCACG
>CAYSME010000033.1:2229-5136 GCA_964432085.1 uncultured Gammaproteobacteria bacterium
ACAGTGCAAGAGATACTAGCGCAGAAGAATCAATAAAATCACAACTCAGAGAAAGAATGGCCAATGCAAAACAGATGATCTTATTAGTTGGGGATAACACCAAGTATCTTAGGAAATTTGTCCCCTGGGAAATCGAGTTAGCTCGCAAAAAAGATATTCCAATTATTGTTGTAAATTTAAATAATAATAAAAAATATGATGATGATAAATGCCCAAGTGCTGTTAAAGATTGGACTTATACTATAAATATCCCTTTCAAAATGAAAATTATTAAATATGCTCTTGATAATTTTCCTACTACTTACGAACAATATAAAGATGACCCAGAACACAACGATCACAGATATCATTATACAGATTCAGTTTATGAAGCTTTAGGTTTATGAAGACTATTTTCACAAAAAAATTTTTTATAAAATTTGGAACGAATTTTCTAGTGTTGATCGGTATAATTAGTGGAATTATCCAAATCATTACTTTTTGTTATGCAGACTTGCCAAGTTATGGGTGGAAGGGGTGGCTTTGGATTATGATAATTTCAATAATTATTTCTTTATTTCGTTCTTGGCCTAGACAAAAGTTTTCTAAATTTTTTTCGCATCCTGATGTAAATATTATTGTAAAAATAGGAGATATATTTAATCAGCCAGGGCATATTATTATTGGTTTTAGCGACACCTTTGACACAGAAATAGGCGACATTATAAGTAAGGACAGTCTTCAAGGGCAATTTTTATCTTCGATATATAATAATAATCAACAACAACTTGATAATGACTTAGAGTTATCATTACAGAATGAGGTGGCGGTGGATGATCAAAATAAAATAAGAGGTAAAAAAAAGAGATACAAAATTGGCACTGTGGCGACAATAACGAAGGGGGTGGTAAAATATTTCTGTTGCGCCTACAGTTATATGGGAAATAATTTGAAGGCGACATCGGATATAAATAATTTATGGGTTTCTCTTCAGAAATTGTGGGAAAAAATACGGATAGACGGTGAACAAAAGACTATTGTGATGCCAGTTATAGGAACTAATTTATCCAGAGTTCCTGGAATTTCATTTAAATTGCCCATTAGTTTAATACTTCTTTCGTTTATCATAAATTCTAGAGTAGAACCTATCTCAAAAGAATTAATACTTATGATTAGAAAAAGTGATAAAGACAAGGTAAATTTATTAGAAATTCAAGATTTTCTTAAATCGTTAAATAATTAATTATGGCTTATAGAAGTGGAACATACATAGCTTTTCATGCAGATGGAGAAAAGAACCCAAGAGCATCGGACATGAAATACTACAATACATTAAAAATGTGGAAGGTAAGAGATGATGACTTCAGCTTTGTTAACAGCCATGAGAAGACAAATGCAGTTAGGGATAGTAGTAAAAAAGATACTTTGCGCAGAGCTTTAATATCAAGAATGAACAATTCTAAACATTTACTTTTAATATTAGGAAAAACCACTAAACTTGATAATGATTGGATTCCATTTGAAATTAAATATGCCGCAGAGTCGTGCAATATACCGATAATAGTAGCATATACGGATTATGATAAGATAATGGCCCCAGCTTTATTATCAGATCTTTGGCCAAGTGAACTCACAAGGGTAATAAACAAGGGCACGGTCGGTGTTATTCATGTACCATTTAAGAAAGAGCCTATAGCTGATGCAATATCTCAATTTGATATGAATAATCATCCAAAAACAACTGTTAGCTATTATTCTCAGGAGGCCTATGATTCCTGGGGCTATTTAAATTGTTAATCAATGATTTATCACGATAAAATTAATAAAAACAATACTATAGAATGGGAGCTTATCGCTTTTCTTTTATATTTTGTATTTTTAGTAATAACAATTTTTACTATTAAAAATTTATTAGCGGTTTTTTATATACATATTGTTTTAATGATATTATTTAGTATCTATTATTTTGGCAGAGAATTATTATATATTTTAGTTGCACCACTATTTGTAATATTATATCCATTAAACTCTTTTCAAACTAAAATATTTTTAAAAAAGATTAAATTAAACGAACCTCGTCATACGGTTGTTGTATTAGCTCATTCAAACTGGCGCAAACTTGAGGCTTGGATAAAACCAAATTTTAATGTTAGTGAGATAAAATTATTATATAAATACTTAAAAAAGAAAGGTGATGATTTTGCTTTTTATCAAAATGCAACACTTGATGACGTGAGTAAAATAATGGCTGATCAGAATATAAAAGAGATTTATTTCTATGGTCATGGGTCTTCACATGTTTTTCAACTTGGCACTGGAGAATATCTTTATTATTGCGAATTTAGTAATGGCAAATATGAAAAGGATTTTGTTCATCAAATGCACTGCGGCACAGAAGATGGCAAAAGTTTGGTTGATTATGTTGTGCCAGATAAAAATAAAAAAGAATGTTTTTGGGTTAAAAAATCTATTACTGGTCCATATATAGAAAAGATTCTAAAGAAAAAAATAAAGGAATTAGATAAAAAATAATTTATTATGTATAGAAACCACCCAGTAATAGTTAATTATTTTGCAAAAGAAACATCAAGTTTCTTTGGTTTGATTTGTGCTAATGAAACTTTTATTGCAATTTACGGTGTTATTTTTACTATAGTCATATCTTTAGGGGTTTATATTTATGGATTACAGAACAAAAGTGAAAAAATAACCTTATTGAAGAACACAAATATAAAAGATATTATCATCTTTTGCTTGAGTTCTTTTGCATTCAGCTTTGTATCTTTGCCGGGGTTTCTTTATAATTTTACAAATTTTATTTTGGTGGGATTTGCTATTTATAAAATTTATAATGCTTTTAAAGAGGTATTTAAATTTAATGAAAATGAATTATCAGGAGAAAGAGCTGTAAAAAACTTTAAGAGGGGG
>CAYSME010000033.1:5168-7751 GCA_964432085.1 uncultured Gammaproteobacteria bacterium
TGTCAAGGTTTAATGGCTGGAATTAATGCTGTATTAAAATTAGAAAATAAAGAAGACATTTTGGTTGATAGATTTATTTTTGATGAAGGAGAGAATTCTTATCATCTTATAAGAGCCAAAAAATCCGGGTATGTTGCCGGGATAAATTTAGATGTTTTGCCAAGAACAAAAACAATTAAAAAAATTCAGAATGAAACAGACAGCACATCTTTATCCACTGAACATAATAGAAAAATATCCTATTATGTTCCTTACAATATTGCATACGGAGCATTAGTTTCTGTTGATGATGTTATATTGGGTGTAAGAAAAGAAGATTTTAATGCATTCGATGAAGATACGTATGGCTCGTATATAAAAATTAATGATGACAACGAAAATCCTGGTGCTTATATAGAATCAGAAACCAGATCTTACTACCCGGAGATGTTTTCGTTAATAAAAATAAGTGATTCTAAAAGTCTAGAAATAAAATTAGATGAATTCTCCGTTTTTCTTGGTTATCTTCTTAATGATGCTGATGCATATTTTAATTTAATCCAATTTGTTAATGATGACATAATATTTCCTTTACAAAAAGCTGCTTTTAAAAATGGGGACATTGATTGTATTAGAAAAATATTATCTTTTTCATTGGGCTATATATATCAGTCCTTAAGTAGTAAATCGCTACAAACATTTAATATTTTTCTTAGAAATATAAGCTCAGCTTTTTATCAGTCATTTGAACTTGAGAAAAATATTCAAAATGAATTTTTGGATATCTACTCTAGATGGATAAAAGAAATAACAAGATATTACATCAAGTCAAAGATAAAAAAAGATAATGAGTATACTGGCTATGGGGTTAATATTTTATCTTCATTAAATGGCTTATTAAAGATATCTTTTGATAAAAAAGATATAGAGATATTTTCTAAAATACTGGCTATTTTGAATAACTCATTTTATCGGGAAAGCTATGATCATGATGACAATAAGGATCTAGATGATTTAATACTAACCAAAAAATCTGTAATTTTTGGTTTTGCATCCTGGCTTTATAGAAGAAGAAATGAACAAAATAAAGTTTTTCTTGATAAACTATTTTCATCAATCAATCAAGATTATGTTAACCATGGTAGATTAGAATATGATAATCTAAATTATCTCATTTCGGTATATCTTAGAGCTATAAAAATTTCAGATCAAAACGGTTCTTTTGGTTGGGATAATTGGGATATGCCAGAAGAAACAGTTTATACAGTTACTATTCGTGAAGATATTAAACAATTATTGGCCGACAGGATGCTTCTTCTTATTAGAAATAATCCCGAATTAACTATAAATATCAAAGACGGAAATTACGATCAAAGCCTAGCGCTTATAAAGGAGGGCGCGAGAGAATTTGATCCACTATTTGGAAAAGATGTTTCATCATTTGTTTCAATGTCTGACGTTACCCCTGAAGAATTTTTAAGAATTAAAATTAAGTTTTATGAAATTTTTACCGCCATATCTTCAAAATATGAAAGTGATGTGAGGGCGGGATTGATTAGTCAATCAATTGATGATACTAAATTTAGAAAATTTGTAGAAGAAAATTTTGACATGTATAAAAAATCTCGAACATTATCTAGAATTGGTAATTTTATAAAAGACGTATCAAGAAGTACTGGCGGATTTGGGTACAACGTGCTTTTGCATAAAGAGCAATTTGTTGATGATACAAATGTTATTTATATGGATCGTGGACAATTCGGCGAAAACCTAGCACAGTCAGAGGACAATAAATTATTAGAAGTTATTTATAATAAATTTGATGAAGTTGAAGATGTAAAAAAGACAGATGTCTGGGAACTCATCCAAAAAGAAGAAGATGTGTCTGCTATTGTTTTTTGGGTAAGTGGATATTTTGATATCGAAGATAATAGCCCAAGTAACTTTACTCCTGGCTGGAAGGAAGAAAACAGCAAAAAGGAAAAAGGATATTCTTATCAAGGATCTGTAAACGGAATTCCAGTTTATGAAATTAATAAATTAAAGGAGTTTAAAAAATATCACAATTCATTATTTATCTTTAAGTCTAATTCATTTACTGTAAAGGAATTCGAAATAAATGATGACCAAAATATTGATCTTGAAAACTCGAAACAAGAAAAAGATCAAGATCAATATTTAAGTTTATCAGTGACAAATCTTTCTGCTTCTGAGCAAGAAAGGATTAAGATTGTAGGTGGGTGGATTACAAAGAGTGAGGTATCGGCCCAGGATAGAGATAAAAAGCTTGATGAACTAAAAACTAATGTTTTATTTAAGTTTTTTAAAGGTCTTTCGACCGATGATATGGATATAGATATTGCTAAAATCAAGGTAGTTAATATAAAATAGTTACATTTAGCTGTAATTATATAAGCTAATTGTTGTGTCACTTTTGTCACTTTTCAAATAAAACCATAGCGCACGAGGATCTTATTTTTTAAAGTCTTAAAAAATAACCAAAAAGCCTTACTGGGCTTGCCTAAATTACGGTTCCAGCCCGAGGTAGCCCGCTCAAAACAAAAAGGACGGCTAATGCCGTCCTTTTTGTTTTGAGTAGGGAAA
>CAYSME010000034.1:0-7662 GCA_964432085.1 uncultured Gammaproteobacteria bacterium
TTTAATGATTTGGTTGAGGCTGAAACTAAAGTGCGACCATGTTTATCATCAATAATCTGAGCCCAAAGGTGTTGGTTAGATCTAAAAACTGTTAATCGAGGAACACCTGAATTTAGGGCTAATTTAGCTCTGACTCGGTTTTGTCGACGTTGTTTTGAATTATGTGTAATCATATTTTTTAAGCTTTGGCTTTTTTACCGGCTTTTAATTTAATAAATTCATCAGCGTATCGGATACCTTTACCTTTGTATGGTTCTGGTTTTCTGACTTTACGGATATTACTGGCAACTTGACCAACGACAGTTTTGTCGCATCCAGAAACAATAACTTTAGAATCTTCTGGAACTTGGAAAACAATCCCGGTTGGAGCTTCGATATCAACAGTGTGAATGTAACCAACATTAAGTCGAACTTTATTACCCATTAAAGTGGCTTTATAACCAGTACCTTTGATTTCAAGAGTTTTTTCCCAAGGTGTAACTACTCCGGAAACCATGTTGTTGATATGGGCTCGGGTAGTGCCATGATTAGCTCTAGTTTTTTTATCTTCAGAAAGACGAGTAACAAAAACTTGGTTATCTTTGACTTCAACATTAATCTTTAATGGGACGTTAAGTTTTAACTCGCCTTTTGGGCCAGTAACAGTGACGATGTTGTCATTGACAACAACGGTAACTCCGGTGGGAATATTAATTAATTGTTTTCCTATTCTTGACATAGTGATTTACCAAATTTCGGCAATAATTTCTCCACCAAAACCTTTCTTTTTAGCCTCTTTTTGAGACATAACGCCTGAGGAGGTGGAAACAATAATTAAAGAAGCAGGACTTTTACCCCAAGGAAGGGATGATTTTTTTTCGTAGATGCGACGACCTGGTTTGGAAAAAAGACTCATATTAGAAACTTTTGGTTCAGTTCCATTGTAAGCTAATTTAATAGTCATGTTTTTTTTAACATCACCTTCAATAGAGAAATCAGCAATATAACCGGTTTTCTTTAAAAGTTCAGCTATAGCGACACAAAAATTAGAGGCTGGGGCTAGGATATTTTTTCTACCAGCCTGGTAGCCGTTTTTAATTCTAATTAAAAAATCGATTGATGTTGATTGATGCATATTTTTGTTTACCAACTGGCTTTTCTAACACCAGGGAGCATTCCAGCATGAGCTAATTTGCGAAAGCAAAGTCGGCAGATGCCAAATAAACGAATATAACCGTGAGGTCGGCCGCAAATATGACATCGATTGTGATGTCGGCAGCTGTATTTTAATTTTTTATCCTCTCGGACAATTTTTGCTGTTGTAGCCATATAATTTATTTATTTTTTTCAAAAGGAAAACCTAGGGCTGATAATAACATTTTTGCTTCCTCTTTTGAAGAGGCATTAATATTCATGGTGATTTGCACCGATCTGATTTTATTAATTTTATCAAGATTAATCTCTGGGAAAAAAGTTTGATCTTTGATAGTTAGATTATAATTACCTTCAGAATCAAAAGCAGTGTCTGGTAAACCTTTAAAATCACGAAGTCGAGGCAAAACCAAATTGAATAATTTTTCAATAAAATCATACATTCTGGCTCCGCGAAGAGTAACTTTAAGGGCTAACGGATCATTTTGTCGAAGTTTAAATGAAGAAACAGCCTTTTTAGCTTTACAAAGTTTTGGTTTTTGTCCAGCAATAGCAATTAATTCTTCAGTAGCGGCGGCTAAAGATTCTTGACTTTCACGGGCATCGGGAACACGATAATTAAGAACAACTTTTTTTAATTTTGGCAAAGAAAAAATATTGCGCTTTTTATCAGTAGCCTTAATTAATTCTTCTTTAATAGTGGTTTCAATGATTGTTTTTAACATAATTATTTCTTATTAACTGGTGAACTTAAAATAGTTTTACATTTACGACAAATTCGGGATTTTTCACCTGACTTGTCAATTTCATAAGCCACTCTAATGGTTTTTTTGCAGTTAGGGCAAATTAAAGCCACTTTAGAAACACCAATAGCTCTTTCTTTTTCAATAATAGAACCAGGTTTACCTTGGCTGGGTTTAATATTTTTTTTGTATAAATTTAAACCTTTAACAAGGACTTGATCTTTTTTAGGAAAAGCTTTGACAACTTCGCCTTCACGACCTTTGTCTTTGCCGATTAAAATTTTGACTTTATCACCTTTTAAAATTTTCATATTAATAAACCTCCTGAGCCATGGAAGCAATCTTATTGAATCCTAAATCTTTAATTTCACGAGCGATTGGTCCAAAAATACGAGTACCACGAGGATTGTTTTGAGAATCAATGGTAACACCGGCATTATCACTAAAACGAATATAAGAACCATCGGCTCGGCCAAATTCTTTTTTAGTGCGAACAATAACCATTTTAACTTTCTCTTTTTTCTTAACTAAACCATTTGGAATAGCATCTTTAACAACAGCCAAAACTATGTCGCCAATATGGCCTTTTTTATGAAAATGGCCTTTGTAGACATGAACAACTTGAACAGATTTGGCTCCGCAATTGTCAGCTGGTTTAATAATGGTTCTTAATTGGACAGACATAATTAGATGGATTTTTTGGTAATTTCTAAAGTGGTAAATCTTTTAAGTTTACTTAAAGGTCGAGTTTCTCGGACTTTAACGATATCACCAGTTTTTGCTGATAAATTATTTTCAGCATAAATATTTTTGTGTTTTTTTACAATTTTCTTATAAAGAGGGTGGCGGCGAGTGTATTCAAGAGAAACAACGATGGTGTTGGTCATTTTGTCGGAAATGACGCGCCCTTCGAAAGTTTTACCAGTATTATTAGTTTTATTTTTCATGTTTCTTTTCTTGAATGAGAGTTGAAATTAAAGCAATCTCATATTTAATTTTGGCAAAGACTGAAGTGTCTTTTTGATTACCAGTGGCAGATTTAGCCTTGGCTTCAATAAATTTTTTACGAAGATCTAAAAGATTTTTAGATAACTCTTCGATGGTTTTTTGTCTGTAGGAAATTTTATCAGTTTTTTTCATAAAATCTACCCCTATTTTCGATTAACGATTTTGCATTTAACTGGTAACTTAGCAGCAGCTAGTCTTAAACCTTCTCTGGCTTCGGCCTCGGCAACGCCAGAAACTTCGAACATAATTCGGCCTGGCTTTACCACAGCAACATAACCTTTGACGTCACCTTTACCAGCACCCATAGTGCCAGTGCCTTTTTCGGTGACTGGTTTATCTGGAAAAATACGACACCACATACGACCATTTCTTTTAGTGGCATGAGCAATAGCGCGACGGGCAGATTCTAATTGATTAGCGGTGATCCAACCACATTCAAGTGATTTGATGCCAAATTCGCCAAAAGCAACTAAATTACCTTTAGAGTTGCCTCTCATTTTACCTCTAAATTGTTTTCTGTATTTGGTTCGGCTTGGTTGCAACATATTATTATTTTAAACAAAGATAAACTTTAACTCCGATATATCCAGAACGAGTCAACGATGGACATTCGTAATAATCAATTTGTGAACGAAGAGTGCTTAATGGAACAGTGCCTTCCGAAAATTTTTCCCGACGGCTAATTTCAGCACCATTAATACGTCCTCCAAGAATAATTTTAATACCTTTAGCTCCAGAGGCCATAGCTTTTTCCATAGCAGATAAAACAACCCGACGATAAGGCATTCTTTTGGTTAATTGGAAAGCTACTTTTTCAGCAATCAATTTAGCCGAAAGATCTACATGTTTGAATTCTTCAACTTGAATCTCAACCCCCTGTTTACCGCTTTTAATTAAAAGCAATCTTTGAACTTCTTTTTTGATAGTTTCAAGTTCCTTGCCACCACGACCAATGACTAAGCCAGGTCGAGAAACAACTAAGATTAATTTCATTTTTTTAACAGATCTTTCAATTCTAATGGAAACAATTCCAGCAGAACTGAATTTTTTTTGAAGGTAATCTCTGATTTTTTTATCTTCTAAAAGATAGATACCGTATTTTTTAGAGTTGGCATACCAAGATGATTGCCATTGTGGACTGTTTGGAACAGTTTCTAATCTAAAACCGATTGGATTAATTTTTTGACCCATATTTACTTTTGATTACCTTTAACATGTATAACTAGTCGACTGTGTCTCTTTTGAATAAGACCGCGGGCAAATCGAGAACCATGGGATTTATCCATTCGCTTGATTTTTAGACCTTCGTCAACTTTAATTAAATCGAATTTTAAAGTGTTGGTATCGAGATTGAAATTATTTTTAGCGTCAGCAATAACATTTTCTAAGGCTTTAATCATGATACGAGCGGCTTTGGTGTTGGTAAATTTAAGTCTGGTTAAGGCCTCTGATGGGGACATTTTTTTAATATTTTTAAATAAAAGCCTTAGTTTTCTGGGCGAAATCATGATATTTTTGTTGAGATATTTAGCAATTTTAATAGTAGATACTTCAACTTTTGGAGTTTCAACAACTGGTGAAACCGCCTTAACTTCGGCTTTTTTTCCTTCGACTTTGCTCAGGATTTTCTTCTCAACAGTCTTTTTAACGACTGGTGTTTTAACTTTGATAGTGTTTTTTTTAATTTCTTTTGGCATATTATTTTACGTCTTTTCAATAACACGTTTAACAACACGTCCGTGGCCTTTGAAGGTTCTGGTAGCGGCAAATTCGCCTAAGCGATGACCAACCATATCTTCAGTGACATAGACATTTATAAATTTTTTACCATTGTGGACTTCAAAATTTTTCCCAACGAATTCAGGAGGAATTTGACTTCTTCGAGCCCAAGTTTTAATAGCTTCATTACCACCTTTAGCTACTTTTTTAAGTAGGTTTTGATCGATATATGGGCCTTTTTTAGAACTTCTGGACATAAAGTTAATTTTCAATTTTCAATTTACAATTTATAATTGCAAATAAAACTTACTTTTTCCTCCGTTGAACAATTAATCGGTTAGATGCTTTTTTATGTTTTCTGGTTTTTCTAAAGGCTGATTTACCCCATTTGGTTTTTGGATGCATACCGATGGAGCTTCGACCTTCACCACCTCCGTGTGGATGAGAATGAGGATTTTGAGCAACACCACGAACGGTTGGTCGAATACCTCGAAGACGAGATTGACCAGCTTTGGTTAATTTTTGAGTGGAATGTTCAGCATTACCAACTTGTCCGATAGTAGCTTTAGAATTAGCATTAAAAATTCTGATTTCGCCGGAAGGTAATTTGACTGTGGCCTTATCACCATCAACGCTCTGAACGTAGGCAGCGTTACCAGCACTTTTAACCAATTGGGCGCTTTTACCTTTTTGAAAAGATAAACAATGCACTGGAACTCCAGCTGGAACATTTTTAAGAGATAAACAGTTACCTTCTTTAATTGGGGCATTTTCTGACGATATAACAGTATCACCAATTTTTAAGCCAACCGGGGCTAAAATAAAAGACTTGGCTCCATCTTCGTAACATAAAAGGGCAATGTCGGCAGTGCGGCCAGGATCATACTCAATAGAAACGACTTTAGCTTTAATGTCAATTTTATCTCGACGCCAGTCAATTTCTCGTAAAAATCTTTTTTGTTCACCACCACGATGACGGATAGAAACATGACCTTTAGAGTCACGACCGCTGGTTTTTTTCTTGATAGTTAATAAAGATTTAATTCTGGTCATATTTTATTTTAAATTGAGTTTTAATAATTCAATTTTTTTATTTTTATCAACTGTAATAATAGCTTTTTTAAGATCGGATTTTTTAATTGGCAATCTTTTTTTCCAATCTGTTTTCATCTTACCTTTATGAATAACAGTATTAATATTTAAAGGTTTAATACCAAAAACAGCTTCAAAAGAAGATATGATTTGACCTTTGGTGGCATCTTTTTTGACCCAAAAGGTATATTTACCGGTTTCTTGTTGAGCCAAGGTTTTTTCGGTAAAAACTGGTTTTAAAACTATTAAATTGGTTTTCATATTTATTTAGTAAAAGTGTCTAAAACATCTTGACTGAAAATCAAAAAATTTTGATTTGAAAGATCATAGACATTTAAAGATTTAAGGGATAAAAGATTGGTTTTAGGAAGATTTCCAAAAGCCCTTTTTACATTTGATAAAGTTTCAGTGGTAATTATCCCTACTTTTGAGCTTTTTGATAATACTTCATCTGAGGCTTTAAGTCCAGTAAGTAATTTAATACCTTCTTTGGTTTTTGGAGTTAATTCTTTAAAAGAATCGATAATAATTATTTTTTTATCTTGAGCAAACTTGGTTAAAATAGAATTTAAAGCCACTGTTTTCATCTTTTTGGTTAGACTAAGTTTGTAGTTTTGTTGACCATCCGGACCAAGAGCAGCACCACCACCAACGAAAATCGGAGCGGTTCGGTTACCATGACGAGCACGACCAGTACCTTTTTGAGCCCATACTTTTTGACGAGTACCGGCTACTTCTGATCTTGTTTTTGCCTTAGCATAGGAAGATCTTTGATTAGCTAAATAAACTCTAATAGCTCGGGCAATTAATTGTTCAGAAACTTTGGCATCAAAAATTTCCTTAGGCAAGGTAGTTTCTCCAATTTTTTCTGCTTTGATATTATAAATTTGAGCTTTCATAATTAGGCTTTGGTAATAGTTATCCAGGAATTGAAATGTCCAGGAATTGAACCATTAATTAATATTTCATTAGTTTCAGGGTTGATGGAAATGATTTTTAAATTTTCGACAGTTTTATTAACATTTCCCATGTGTCCTGGCATTTTTTTGCCACGAACAACTTTGGATGGAGTTTGGGCTCCGATGGAACCAGGATGACGAACACGGTCGGAAGAGCCTAAAATAGGCTGCTTTTTAAAACCATGTCGCTTGATAACACCAGCAAATCCACGACCTTTGGAAATGCCGGTAATATCAACATTATCACCAACCGCAAAAACAGTGTCTATGGAAATAGAACTGCCAACTTCAGGAGTTTGGTCGGTAATTAAATTGAATTCTTTAATTTTGTTTAATTTTGGAAAAGTAGTTTTGGTTTGAATAGCAGAATAGCCATCTTTTTCTTCATTTTTGATCTGGGTGACTGTTAAAGGCAAAGCAAAACATTTAGTAACCGCAATTCTTTTGCCGTCTTGAGTAAATATACTGGTCATTTGACCTTTTTTTACGATAAATCCTGAAATCATATTTACATTTTAACTTCTATTTCCACTCCAGATGGCAAATCTAAATGCTGAAGACTATCCACGGTTCGGAGACTAGTATTTGAAATATCGATAAGACGCTTGTGAGTGAGAATTTGAAAATGCTCACGAGCGTTTTTGTCGGTATGAGGACTAGTTAAAACAACAATGGTTTTTTTCTCAGTGGGTAATGGAATTGGTCCTTCCACCTGAGCACCAGCAGTAACCGCAGTCTCGACGATTTTTATAGCCGCTTCATCGATGATACGATGATCGAAAGATTTTAATCGAATTCGAATGCGGTTACCTTTGGCCATAGTTTATTTAATAATTTCTGTGATAGCACCGGCACCGACAGTTAAGCCACCTTCACGGATAGCAAATCTTTGGCCAGGTTGCATAGCAACAGGTTTAATTAATTTAATAATAACGTTAACGTTATCACCTGGCATAACCATTTCAGTACCTTCTGGTAAAGTAATGTCGCCAGTGACATCAGTGGTTCTG
>CAYSME010000035.1:0-7434 GCA_964432085.1 uncultured Gammaproteobacteria bacterium
AGACTGGAATATTTTGGTGGACTGCCAGCTAAAATTACCTGTCTGTAGGCATTAACAATAACGGCCATGGGGTTGATTTGAAAAAAGATTTTATATCTTTCGGGAACTAGATCGGCAGGATAGATAACCGGAGTGATATACATCCATAAAAGTAGAATCATAGATAATAGATATTGGATGTCGCGGTAAAGCAAATTGGCGGCAGAAAAGAAAAGTGAAAGACCCAAGGTAAAAATTTGTTGAATAAAAAATATTGGGATAAACCAAAGAATATTGATATTGATTGGTATTTGATAAACAACCATATAGATGATGAGAACTATGTTGGCAAACAAAAAATCAATAATTTTGGCGATGATGGTTGATAATACTAGAATTGTTCGAGGAAAATAGATTTTAGTAATTAAATTTCCTGAAGAGACTAAAGAAGAAGTAGTGGATGATAAAGAACTGGAAAATAAATTCCATGGCAAGAGGGCAACAAAAAGAAAAATGGAATACGGGATGTTGCCGGTAGAATTAGTGGGGATACGCATAATAATAGAAAAGGCAAAAGACATGACTAACATTTGAGCGAGAGGGTTTAATATTACCCAAAAATATCCCAAAACTGATTGTTTGTATCGCGCTTTAACTTCACGAGCAACCATTTGCCAAAGGAGTTCACGCCATTTATAGATTGCCTTAATTTCCGAAACGAGTTGAAGCATAGTAATAGTTTAACATGAGAGAATTTTAGGTAGTTAAACGAGATTGCCGAAAGGTGTTGATAGGATTGATAATAAAATTTAAAATTAAAACTGAAAAAGCAATAGAGATTAAGGTGGCAATAATTCCTAAAAATTGATGAGGTGTTTTGGTGAAATGAGTAAGGATATCTATTATTAAAAAATGAGAAATATAAACCGGAAAAGAAAGTTCACCAATGAACCGATCTATTTTATTATTTTTGAATAGATTAAAAATAAAAGGGATAAAGATAAAAGAAAAAAGAAAAAGAATTAATTGTTTAGTTCTTTCGTGGGGCAAGAATTGATAATAGATTAAATAGGAAATATAAAACAGAAAACTATAAATGGATAAAAATTTGAATTTTTTGGTTTTGATGAGAATATATATTCTGTACATTAGGATTCCAGCCAAGAAGAAAATTAGTTCGGTTGGAAAAAAACGATAATTCCAAGGGTCATGGTTCAATCCTTTACTGTAGAGAAATAACCTAAGGAAGAGGCTAAGAGACATTATTAATAACAGGTATTTGGTTTTAAGACGATTAAAAAATGGAGCAAGAAAGTAAAATATTAATTCAAGGCTGAGCGTCCATGCTTGAACAATAAAATCAAAATTATAGAGAGCAGGAGAAAATTGACGAAAATTTGAAGTAAAAAATAGAGAACCGTTAGGATTAAGGCCAAAAAAGAAAGTTAAATCTAATCCAAAAATTATTAAGTTGGGAATTAATAAAAATAGAAAACTTAAATAGTTTAAATGATAGCTGGTGTTTAAAAAACCAATATTACTAGTAGAACCTGGATAAATTTCAAATAAGACGATTTTAAAAATGAAGCACAATAATAAGATTATCCAATAAGTTGGGTAAATTTTTAAAAACCGGTTGGTTATAAATCTCTTATAATCGGATTTTTGGTTGTATTTTTCGGTTAAAATCAGAGCCATATAAAAGCCAGAAATCATAAAAAAGATTTCAACTGCCATTTGCCCTTGAACTAAATTGAGGCCAAAAATAGTACTTGAGTGAGCGATAATAACTGATATAGCCAGTAAAAGCCTAATTAGACCCATATGGATATTTATTATATAATCAATTATGAATAAAAACCTTAAAGTTTGCACGATTGGTGGTGGAACTGCCATGCCAATTGTAAATAAATCTTTAATTAAGGCTGGTTTTGAAAATATTAAATCGGTAGTGACAACTTTTGATAGCGGTGGTGATACTGGCAGAATTAAAACGGATGAAAGGGGAAATGTTTTAGCTTTTTCTGATTTTTGGAGATCTTTGATTTCTTTGTGGATTGATGGAAAACAAAGAGAAACCTGGGAAGAAATGTTGAGATATCGTGACGGTCGAGGTAGAAATTTTGGAAACACTTTTTTCCAATTTTTATCTGAAAAGGAAGGTAATTTGGGTGAAATTGATGATTTGTTTTGCAGATTAACAGGAGCCAGATTAGCCGGTGAAGTGATTCCGGTTTCATTAGAACCTTCAAATATATGTTTTAGAA
The DNA here is from genome assembly GCA_964432085.1 of uncultured Gammaproteobacteria bacterium. Lineage (GTDB taxonomy): Bacteria > Patescibacteriota > Microgenomatia > UBA12405 > UBA12405 > WARW01. The sequence continues at coordinate 2,247 of CAYSME010000035.1, forward strand.
CTATTTCTGGAAAAGAATATTTCGGGGAAAATTTTATTGATGATTTAAAGATGTCTTCTGATAAAATAGATGAAATTTGGCTAGATCCCATGGTTGAAGCTAATAAAAAAGCAATTGAGGCGATAGAAAAAGCAGATATTATTTTTGTTGGTCCAGGAACTACTTATGGTTCCGTTTTACCTAATTTTTTGCCTAAAGGTATGGTTGAGGCATACAATAAAAGTGAGGCTAAAAAAATATTTTTGGCGAATATCTTTTCAACGGCAAACGAGATAAAAGAGTCAACTCAGTTGGGTTATGTAAAAATATTTGAAAAATATTTAAGCAATGAAAATCCTTTCGATTTGGTGATAATGGCAGACTTATCAAAATTAAATGAAAAAATTTTAAATAAAATTTTTAGCTTTTATGAGTTGGAACACGCAGAGTTGGTGGAATTAGTGGAGAATGACAAGGTTAAAACGATTGTAGTAGATGTGGCTAAAATTGAAGAAAAAAACATGCGCTTAAGACATAGTGAAGAGAAATTAGGAGAATTGTTTAAGACTTTAGAGTTGTAAAACCCACCCTTAAATCCCCTCCCTTGAGGAAATGAGGGGACTTGTTTATTATATTTATAGTATGTCGCAGAAAAAACTTAAAAAAATGAGAAGATTAGAGGCTGTAAGTTTGGTGAGTAACGTAGTTTCTGAGCCGGTGAAAGGAATAAGGCAAATAATTAAAGAAAATTGGAAGTTTTTATTGGTTTTATGTATTGGTATTTTTGTTTTATATTTAAATGGCATGCATGGTGATTTTGTATCGGATGATTATGCATCGATTACTGATAATCCGAATATTACAAAATTAAATAACGGTCTTAGTGGTTTGATAACTGGTATGTCGAATTGGTTTTTAGCAGTGGTTTTTGGAATAAAGAGTTCCATACCATTTCATTTATTAAACCTTTTAATGTATTTAATTATTTGTGTTTTTGCTTTCATTTTTTTATATTTAGTATTTGATAAAAAAACGGCAATTTTAAGTACGATCTTGTTTGCAGTCTTACCAATACACTTGGATTTCCGGAAAACCTTATTTAATGACCTCGATTACAGTTTTACCGGAACTAATTTTATTTATTTTATATACACGAAGTGGAATTAAAAAATATTTATGGTGGTTTTTGATTTTATTACCGGTTACTTTTTTGGCGGAACGAGTCAGGTCTATCTCATTATTATTATTAATTCCTTTTTTTATTTTTACATTTGGAAATAATTTAAAGAAAAAGATTCACTGGGGTAAAATATTTTTGATTTGTTGTGGGGTTATATTGGCTTTGGCTGTTTTTCTTTGGCCTTTAATAAGTTACAGAATAAATAACGTAAATTCTGGGTATAACGGTAATGGTGGAATTTTTTATGATCCTTTTTTTCAATATCCAACCGCGATAGCAAAATATTTACAATTGGTTTTGGTTCCAATTGATTTAACTCTTTATCACACCATGTATATTTTGCCTACATGGTTAAACTGGATGATAATTTTGGTTTATCTAACAGCAGTTATTTATTTTTTCTTTAAAGATAAAAAAATATTTTTTTCATTGGTTTTTGTTTTTTTAGCAACAGCCCCGTCAATGGCACCAGTAAAGGTTAGTTGGTTAGTGGCCGAAAGATACTTATTTCTAGGAAGTTTGGGTTTTACGACTTTTTTAGTTTTGTTTTTTCAAAGATTTGGAAAAACTTGGAAAATTCCACTTTTAATCTTGTTTAGTTTAGTTGTAATGGTTTATTCAGTGAGAGTGTTTTTAAGGAATGATGATTGGCAGACTAATCATAAGTTATGGGTAAGAACCTGCCAAGTATCACCAAATAGTCATAATGCTTGGAATAATATTGGGGATGATTATGATAAGTTGGCTCAGTTGGAAACAACTGACGAGGGGAAAATGAATCAATATTTAAATTCAATTAAGGGATTTACTCAATCTGTTACCGTAAAGGATAATTATGCCGATGCTTATCATAATCGAGCTAATATTTTTTATAAGATCGGAAGATATGATTTAGCAAGAGATAGTTATGAAACGGCTTTATCTTATGGACCACAGCTTTATCAGAGCTATTACAGTTTATTACAAATTGATTTAACGGAAAGGAATTTCAATTCAGCAATTGACCATTTAAACAGGTTAAATGAAATTAGGCCAAATGATCCTCAGGTTTATTACGCTGCTGCGATAGTTTATGCAAATATGGGACAAACTGATCAAGCTGTTTCTATATTAGAGCAACTGGTTAAACTTAATCCTAATTGGACTCAAGCTGTTGATCTTTTATCGCAATTAAAAAAGAATTAAGTTCTATTTTTGCTATATTTTCCCAATTGAATTTTCCGAGTAACTTTCGTCCATTTTTATTATTAAACTGTTTAGTTTCAAAAGTTTTTATAATAGCTTTACTAACTGAATTTATGTCTCCTTTTTTAAATGTATTTATTTCATTATTTTTGTAAATATTTTTATAAGCTGGCAAATTATAGGTAAAAGCAGGAAGACCACAACTGACAGCCTCTAAAAGGGCGATTCCGAAGCTTTCACTTTCACTTTTACTTAAAAATATAAAAATTTTAGAACTTTTAATGATAGAAAATTTTTCCAATCCATTTTTAGTTCCTAGTAAAAAAACATTTTTGGATAAATTTAAATCTCTGATTTTATTTTTAAATTTATTTTTAGTATAAATATCACCATCTCCTATAATTGCTAGTTTAAAATTTCTAAATTTTTTTTTAACTTTATTTATAACTTCAAGCATATCGAATATACCTTTGGTTTCGTTGATTCTGCCTATGAATAAGGCATCGTATTTGTTTTTTTGAGACTTACTTTTTTTGGCCAGATCGGTTTCAATAGCATTGCCGGTTATAATTATTTTTGATGGATCAAATTTGTGATTAATTAGATATTTTTTTAAGTTTGGAGAAATAGTAAAAATTATATCAGCTTTATGAAGTAGTAGGACGCTAATTTTAAAAAATATCCAAGATAAGACTCGATAAATTTTATTACCAGGATCGTTTAAGGGAACAATGTTGTCAAAAACAGCTGTCCATTTAATGTTTTTATCAAAAAATTTAAGAAAATAGGGAAAAATTAAAAGATCCAAAACAGATGAACGACAATGAATAATATTATATTTATAGGTGTATTTTTTTACATTTGAAATTAATCCAATATTTCTTTTTATGCCAATGAAAATTAATTTTAATTTAGAATTTAATTTAGTATTTTCATTTAATTTAAGATAATTAATTGATTTTATATCAATAATGTTTTTATCAATTATATTTTTTTTAAGGATATTATTTCCAATAAAAGATACTTTACATTTCTTTTTTTGCCAATATTTTATATTGGTTAATAGAGGTGTGATGACTGCATTATCTAAAGTAATTCCATTTATAAGAACCTTTAACGACATCCAATTTTATTAAGAGTTAATCTTTTAATTAGGTCCAAATTTTTGGGAATTATTTTTATATAAAAAAATACATTTTGGGAAAAGGCTAATTTTTGCATTTTAAAAAGCAGTCTCATATATTTTGAATCATTTTTGTATTTAGTATTAAGAAAAATCCTGTTTTTAGTTAATTTCTTTTCTTTCTTGAAAAAATCAATTAATTTAAGTGAAGGTAATTGAACAAAAAGTTTATTAAAATCCATATTGCTAGAAACGAGTTTATTTTTTTTAGCTTCAATCCAAATTTTTGTTCCAGGGTATGGAGTTAAAATATAGATTTGAGTGTTGTCGAGCGGGTGTTTTTTCATGAGATCATAGGTCATTTGAAGATCATCTATTGTTTCCCCAGGAGTACCAACGATATATCCACTACTTGAAGTTATTTTGTATTTTCGGCATAAATCTACTGCTCTTTTATTGTCTTCAACTGTAACTGAGTTTTGTTTTAAATAATTAAGAATTTTTGGTGAGCCACTTTCTAAACCAAAAATTAATCTTTTGGTGTTCATTTCTGATAATATTTTACAAACATCTTCTGTAATTAGATTAGCTCTTGCATAACCAAAAAAAACTAATTTTTTATTTAATCCATTTTTAATGATTAAGTCTTTTAGTTTTTTTAATCTTTCGATTGGGGCAATAAATAGATCGTCCCAAAACATAATACTATCGATATTGTAAGTTTTAATTAGAAATTTTATTTCTTTAATAACATATTCCGGGGAATGAAAACGAACTGCTCCCCACTGGACTGGAGAACCACAAAAAACACAATGATAAGGACAGCCCCGAGAAGTCATTATTGAAATTTGTCTTTTAACATTGAATAAATTAAATTGATTTTTTAAATAGATTTCTTCCATAGGAGTAATTTCTCTAGCAGGGAAAGGTAATTTATCAATGTTTTTTATTAATTTTCTAGGTGAATTTATTATTATTTTTTTATTTTCTTTAAAAATTAATCCGTCAATTTTTTTCAGTTCTGATGTAATAAATTTTTTATTTTTTAAAAATGATCTTATTAATTCTGACAAAGTTATTTCACCTTCCCCTATTAAACCAATATCAAATGGGGGAGAAAAGGATTCTGGCATAGCAGTGATATGAACTCCACCTATTAAAATTGGAATTTTTAACTTCTTTTTTACTTTTGTGGCAATATTTTTAGTTTTTTGAAAAGCTAAGGTATCGCTGGTAAATCCAATAATATCTGGTTTGATTTTAATAATTTCTTTAAATGGATTAAAACCTTCTATTATTTTAATATCTAGATTGGAAATTTTTCTTTGGAGGAAGGCGGCCAAAGCCGTTAGTCCAAAATGAGGTGTGTGGTTTTCTATTTTCCAAATGTTAACTAAAACTAGTCTCATAATTAGATAATTTGTTTTTTATTAATGAAAGCTTTAGTTGAAGCAATAATGTTAGCAAAAAAGAGATAAAAGTTAATAAAAGGTAATAAAAATACTCTTTTGTCGTTAAAAACTAAAGGATACATTCTCCAATTATAACTAAATATATATGTAATTAGAGAGATAAAGGCTAAAATTTTTATTTTAGGGATAAAAAGAGAAATTAGTATAACTTCTCTAAAAAATGACCTAAGATTTGGAATCTTAAGGCCGTAAATTCGAAGAAGAACACCTTTAGTTTCGGCGAGTTGTTTTTCTTTTTTAACTAGGTCA
>CAYSME010000036.1:0-2110 GCA_964432085.1 uncultured Gammaproteobacteria bacterium
ATAAATTTTTACAGTGATATTCGGGCTCAAGAATTATATGATCAAAATCAAAAAACTAATCTATTTCAAATAATTTTCTATCCATTAGGTAAATTTATCCAAGATTATTTCTTAAAATTTGGCTTTTTAGATGCCACTCCTGGAATTATTATGGCTCTTGGCATGAGTTTCCATTCATTTCTAGTTCGTGCTAAATTATGGCATTTATCACACCCCTAATTTACGTATCTACCATTATTGTTTTCTTTTTCGGCCAATTATTAAGAATTGATCTAAAAAATATTTCCTTTCCTGTAATAGATATCCTTATCGCCGTTATTTTTTGTTTAAATATTTTTCTAAAAATAAAAGATAAAAATTCAAAAATTAAAAATAAGTTTTTATTTTATTTTCTGATTTTTGCCTGGATTAGTTTTATTTTTAATATTTTTAAATATCAATTTGATTCAATTAAACCAATTTTATATTTATTTCGATTAACCTTTCTACTCTCATTTTTCATTTTTCCACCAAAAATAGACAAAAAAATAAAAAGGTTTTTTTATTTAATTATTTTTAGTAATGTCATTTTTGGTCTTATTCAATACTTTATTTGGCCAGATTTTACCAGCTTCAAATCATTAAATTGGGATCCTCATCTATATCGATTAGTTAGCACTTTTTTTGATCCTACATTCACTGCCTTGATCTATTTATTTTTAATAATTATTGTTTTTCTAAACAAAAAAATACCATTCAGAAAAATTATTTTGATCATATCCTACATTGCCCTAAGTCTAACCTATAGTCGCTCCAGTTATATAGCTTTTTTTGTCGCCTTTTCATTCATCGCCTATGAAAAGAAAAATTTCAAAATTTTTATTTTTAGTTCTTTATTGATCTTTTCCACTATTTTTTTACTTCCCCGTTTTGAAGGAGAAGGGACTAAACTAGAAAGAACTTCTTCTATTTCAGCCAAAATTGAAAATTACCAAGAAGGTTTTAATCTTTTTTCAAAATCACCAATCATTGGTCATGGGTACAACAATCTTTTTAATATCCGTCAAATTAATAATCCCAATTCTCATGCCAATTTTGGCTTTGACGGTTCATTGATGACCATTTTAACTACCAGTGGAATCATTGGATTAATTCTTTTCATTCTAGGGCTTAAAACCATATTCATTCAAGGTAATTTGACCACCAAAACCATCCTCATTTCTGTTCTGGTTCATTCTCTCTTTGCTAATTCTCTTTTATATCCTTGGGTACTACTTTCCTTTATTTTTATCTAAAGATCATAAGTAATCGAAATTGTTTTTTTAGTCTCATTTAAAGCTGCATCTTTAACTATTATTCCTATATCATTCTTCCCAGAACTTAACTGTATTTTTAATTTAAAATTACCATCACTATCCACCGTCGCCACCTTACCATTAATTGTAACGTTTACTCCTTTCTCGCTCTTTCCAGAAATATCAAAATCAGCCGAATCGACCGTTAAAGAATCTTCACTAGGATTCGTCATTGTTAACTCTGGTGGAGCAGTATCAAAAATAACTGAAACTATTTTAGACATATCACTGCTTCCACTATCAGATTTGGTAGCTCTCGCCGAAAAATCATTTTCCCCATCATTTAATTCGATATTTTCAAAAGAAAAATTTCCATCAGATGTTACTTCTGTCTTACCCATAGACTCGTCATTTTTTAATAATTCAACCTCAGACCCTGCTTCTGCAAAACCCTCTATCTTAATCTTACTGCTACTGGTTGCCTCAAATGGAACTATTAATCTTGGTGCTAAAGGAGGAACAATATTTTCACTAATAGTATCTTTTTTACTTTTAGAATTACCTAAAAGAATTGAAAATTTAATCAAAAGAGGTAAACCAAAAACAATAATCAATACAAAAATAACCACCGTCAAAAAACCCATAAAAACCGTTTTTTTAGTTATTTGCTCTTCCTTTTTTCTTTCTAATCTTGATCTTTTAAATTCAGGCATATCTTTTCGATTATAACATTTCAAACACTAAACAAATAATTAAGCCAAAAAATACTAAATATTATTTTAAAAAGAGCCGAAGGGGAGAGTCGAACTCCCGACCCCAGCTTTACGAAAGCTATG
>CAYSME010000036.1:2120-7240 GCA_964432085.1 uncultured Gammaproteobacteria bacterium
TCAGAGCCTGCGGCTGGAATTGAACCGGCAACCTATCCCTTACGAAGGGAGTGCTCTACCATTGAGCTACGCAGGCAACACCCAGAGCGGCTAGAGGGAATCGAACCCTCGACCTATCCTTGGGAAGGACATGTTTTACCACTAAACCATAGCCGCATCCGCTTTATTCTACCACGACTATATCTTTGGGATTTTGATCGTCATTCCAATTTCCAACAAACCAGCGTGTGGAATTATTGCTTTATTTTCTTGGTAGATAACCGTCCATTTATTCCCATCACCATAAGCACTAACTGCAATTTTCCATAAACTATCGTTTTTAACCACCTTATAATCAGTTCCTTGTTCAATTCCATTATTAGTCTTATTCTCATTAGCATTTATAGCCACAACTGTCTCTATCACCGGCATTTTCAATTTCTGTCCAACATATATCACTGACGCATTTTTTAAATTATTTTCTTTAGCTATTTTCGCCCAAGCATAACCATTATTATATTTTTTTTCAGCAATTCTCCATAAATTGTCACCTTTAACTACTGTATAAAAACCCTGCTCCTGCTTTTCCTTAATTGCTTCTTCCGACAAAGTTATATCGCTTGCACCTGGAATTTCTACTGTTCCTTTCTTTCTTTGAACAAAATTAAAAATCAAAGACACCACCACTACTACGATTGCCAATCCTAATAACATACTCACCAATTCTTCGGAAGATTTAATATATTTTTTACCTGCTTTAATTAAAGACATATTATAAATAAACAGCAATTAATAATTTATGCTGACTTATAATAATTTACAAAACATTTTCAAAATAGTCAATGTAGCTATTATCTTTTTGATCTAATTTCTATTTCAGTAAAAATATTTTCACCTAAATTTCCAACAAATTGGTTCAAATTCTTAGCAAATAATCTAAGTGGTTCTATATTCAACCTATAAATTCTTTGTTTTCCCAAAATACGGTTCTCAACCAATTTGGCTTTTCTTAAAACTGACAAATGGCTTGATAAAGTTGCCTGAGTTATATCAAAATTTTTTAATAACTCATTCACCGACATCTCTTTATCTTTTAATAGAGTCAATATTTTTCTTCTATTAACATCTGCCATTGCTTTAAATATTTTATCCATAGATGTATTATATCGACAAACATCAATATATTCAAAGCCCTAATATCAACTTGATTATTAATAATTTTTCAGAGACAATAAACCATATGAAAAACTTTGATAGCAAACAAGAACAAACTTTAGTTATCGTCAAACCAGACGGAGTTCAACGAGGATTAATCGGAGAAGTTATAAAAAGATACGAAACTTGTGGTCTTAAAATGGTTGCCTTAAAAATGCTAATCCCATCCAAAGAAATGACCCTAAAACATTATTCCATTGACCCAGACTGGGCTTCTAAAACTGGCTATAAATCTTTTGAAGCTTTAAAATCTCAAGGATTACCAACTCCAGGTAACGACCCCATTAAATTTGCTGAAGGTATTAGAAAAAAGCTAACAGATTTTATGAGCAGTGGACCCGTGGTAGCCATGGTTTGGCAAGGTATGGGTGCAGTTGCCATCGTCAGAAAAATCACCGGCTCAACCGAACCATTAACCTCTGCTCCAGGAACCATTCGTGGCGATTACACCATCGATTCTTACATCTCTTCCAATACCGACAATCGTGCTGTTAGAAATATTATCCACTCTTCCGGATCAATTGAAGAAGCCAAAAAAGAAATTCTAATTTGGTTTGACCAAAAAGAAATTTTAAACTACAGACTAATTTCTGAAGAGATTATCTACGATGTCAACCTTGATGGTATTTTAGAATAAACTAAGTCAGTATTTTTGAAGCTAATTTCTGTTATAATAACAAGTACACTTATTCGGCCTCTAGAATAATTTGCGCTTATTTTTTTACGATAGTTGCTTAATCTTATGATAGAAGTTAAAAACAATTTTTCAGTTGGTGATTACATCATTGATTTTGAAAATATTTATAAAATCAGCTCTCAAAAAGATCAAAAAAATCTTTCTGGTAAAACTCTTTCCTATTTCTTCTATGAACCAATTGATTCTGCTAATCAAAAAACCACTTATTCAACTCCAATAGATAATATTTCTAAAAGTGGGCTTCGACATTTGATTAATCTAAATACCATCAAAAAACTATATAAAGAGGCTGAAAAAAAAATTAATCACGATATCATTATTGACTATAAATCTATTAAAGAAACTTTATACGAAAACAACCCAGAAAAAAATCTTTCTATTTTAAAACAATTATTTTTAGAATCGGAAAGAGTTGCCGAAAAGTTTTCTAGAACAAACAAAGAAATATTGGAAGGAATTTTAAAACATCTTTCCAATGAAATTGCTTTTGTCACCAAAAAACCAATTGATAAAGTCTCTGAAAAAATCACTTCCTTAATTAAAAAAGCCATCAGATAAAGTTCATAACTGATATAATTTTCATTAATGAAGAAAGTAATCATTATTGGATTAATTGTTTCAATTGCCATCTTTTCAAGATTGTTAAGAATTAACACCAATGCTCACTTTCAAGCTGACGAAGCCAGAGATTTAGTCAACATCCATCAAATTTTTGTAGAAAAAAAAATTACCCTAGTAGGACCAATATCTGATGATGGTAATCATCTTTTCAGTTCTCTAACTTACTACCTTCTGTTACCATTCGCTGCCATTTTTAATTTCGACCCAATAGGCACTGTTATTGGTGCCGTTTTTTGGGGTTTAATTACTTTTGCTTGCTTTTGGTTATTAGCCGTAAAAATAAATCGAAAAATGTTAATTCCTGCTGGAATTTTAGCTGCAATTTGGTGGCCCTTAGTTCAAATAAGTCGATGGCCCTGGAATCCAAATTTCGTTCCATTTTGGATAGCTTTATCGATCTACTTATCACTTTACAAAAGCAAAAAAGCCAAATTTTTATCCGGATTATCCACTGGAATGGCTCTACATCATCATGTTCTAGCAGTTGTCTCTGCCGCTTTTATTTGGCTTAAAAAACATTCAATTTTATGGATATTAGGTTTTATTTTAGCCATGCTGCCCTTTGTCATTTTTGACCTCCGGCACCCACCAGGATTATTTTTTTCTAAAATGGTTTCTTATAACAGCAACCAATCGCTAAATTTATCAGAAATAATTCCTAAAACTATATCTGCTATCAAATTCACCAATGATTATCTGTTTTCCATAAGCATATTAAAAATAATAATTCCATTTATAATTTTTATCCTATTTATTTGGGATATTAAAAATAAATCAAAAAATATTTATTGGGGTATCAGTGCTTTTTTAAGTTTAGGAATATTTTTATTATTTAATCAACAGTTTCAATATCTATTGGGAATGTTACCTCTCTTTTGGATGTGGTTATTTGTTCCAAGAAAAAAAATAGGACAAAAAATAACCATTGTATTAATATTTCTCATCTGTTTATCATCTCTAATAAAATTCAAAAATGAAATTTTTAAAGATGATTTTAAAGGTAACATTCAACTTGTCAGTGAAGCTTCCAAAATAATTAAAAACCAAATTAATGATCAACAACTTTCAAATGCTAATTTGGCCGTTCTTGGCAGTGAAGATGAAGACCGTTTTGGAAAAACTTATCGAGGAGTTTTATTAACTTGGAATACTAAAATTAAAGGACCAACTGAATATATTATCTCGGATAATCTATTTGTTATCACCCAAAAAGAAGTTAATAATCTTCAAGGCGACGGAGCTGCCGAAATTGATGGTTTTAGAAACGGCCCAGTGATCGGAACCTGGCCTGTTTATAAAAATTGGAAAATTATCCAATTCAACAGACATTAAAACCACTAAAGTAGGGGATTTACATTAAGCGGACAATCTGACCCGAACTTGGAAAAGAATTAAATAAAATTTAATACCTTTTTATATATTTATTACTAGTAAGATAGTATTTATATCTAATAAATATATATAAAAATATATCAAAATATATTGACAATCAATTTATAATAAGTTATAATAATCCTAATCATAAGAGAGAAACGAACATATGACTAAGTGTCATATTGTAACGCCTCTCATTTTTTTTGGGCTTTGTCTACTTTTTCCAATTTTTTTCTTTCACTTTGTATAAACACTTTATATTCTTGAAAACTCTTCAGTAAAGACGACTCTGATTTTTGATTAGGTATTACAACTTTAAGTAATTTATTTTTTTGTTTTAGAAATTTTAATAAACAAAGGTAATCACCATCACCAGCAACTATTACAGCTTTATCGTAAGAAGAGAAATAAATAGCACTACTATTTAAAATCAATTCACCATCAACATTACCTTTAGGATTTCCATTACTGTCTTTAACAGTAGGTTTATAAATTAAATCATAACCATACTTTTTCAAACGATTATACAACCATTGATTCTCTGGAATATAACCAATGAAAATAATAGCTTTAGAAACTCTAAATTTATCTAACAAATATTTTCTAAATTTTTCAAAATCTAACTTCCAACCACTATAAATCTTTATCTTGTTTTTGCCTTTACATTTATATAAATCATTGGAAGTACCTAGATTTAAGTTTTGACTGTCTATAAAAGCCCAAATTTTCTCTTTTTTTATTTTCAATCACTAATTTAAAAAGTAATAGTCTATATTAACACTTACTTTTTCAATTTAGAAACATTATTTCCAACAGATAGAATACTTAAAAATTCCCAAAAATAGGGTATTTTTACTTGGCGGACAATGTGGTCCGAACTTGGAACTTATTTAATTTCAAATAATGATATCAACGAATAAAATTGGAATGTTAAAATTAATTGAATGAAAAAATATTTAAAAGGATTTTTAAAAGGATTATTAATAGTTTTTCTCTCCGGCTTATTTTTAGCAATCTTACAAGAGTTTAAAGTTAATATCAATTCAATTGCTCTAATAATGAATCTACTTACATGTTTTTATGTCTTCACTATTAACAAAAAAAACAAACAACCTAATGGTTGGATTTTATTAACTCTTTTAATTGGAGTTGTTTCTCTACCTTTTTATTTTGGATCTGTCGAATTTTCTAAAACAAAATTGTCAAGAAATACTATAAAGTAGGGGAAAAATTC
>CAYSME010000037.1:0-7119 GCA_964432085.1 uncultured Gammaproteobacteria bacterium
AAGGTTGGAACCATCTCAATCCCGATTTATCGGGACTTTCTGGTACTAACAGTTCGGCTCTAAACAAAATGTGAATCTTAATTTTAAACTTGAAATCCTCCGAAACGGAGGATTTTTCGTTTCTTTAGCTAAAAATTCAAGTCGCAGACAACGAAATTTTGCCTAAAGACAGGACCCCGATTTATCGGGGTAAATACAAATGATTTGAAAAAAAGTTCCGACTAAATAATCATGTCTAATCAAAACGATCTTCCCCAACATATCGCCATCATTATGGACGGTAATCGTCGTTGGGCTAAGAAAAATAATCTTTCAGACGGTGAAGGTCACAAAGCCGGAGCTAGAAATTTAGAAAAAATAATGAATCATTGTTTAGACATTGGTATTAAATATTTAACTGTTTATGCTTTATCTACTGAGAATTGGAAAAAACGATCCCCGGAAGAAGTTAAAGGTATTTTTGATTTACTGGTTTATTTAGTCACTAATAATTTTAAAAAATACGTAGACAAAGGAATTCAATTAAATATTTTAGGTAATTTCACTGTTTTCCCTGATTATGTCATTAAAGCCATCAATAAAGCTCTTTCAGTTAAAGTTGATAAACCAAAATTAGTTATGAATATTGCTTTAAATTATGGCGGTCGTGATGAACTTATTAATGCTTTTAAAAAAATAATTGACCAAAAAATTCCCTCAAATAAAATCGCTGAAGAATTAATCTCTCAAAATCTTTATACTTCCAGCCAGCCTGAACCAGAATTAATTATCAGACCTGGTGGTGAATTTCGTCTTTCCAATTTTTTACTTTGGCAATCATCATATTCAGAACTTTATTTTTCATCAATTCTCTGGCCAGATTTTAACGAAAAGGAAATCGATAAAGCTATTGAATGGTATCAAAATCGCGACCGTCGTTTAGGTAAATAATCTCTACATAAAACTCACACCTAACGCTACTTCTACAATTTTTGCTATAAGATAAGACACAAAAATAATTAAAAATCCGATCAAGCCTCCAGAAATTTTACCCATTGCTGCTTTTGATTTATCTGGATTTCCTGCCGAAGTCATTAATCCGATTCCTCCCATAATTAACATTAAAAGTAATACCAACCCTGCTACCACATAAATATAAGGTAAAAGCTTACTAATAATACTTCCTATGTCCTTAAATCCAGTTGGATCAGTTGGTAAAACCGCATTTTCATTCATATTAGCTTATTCCTGGAATTTTTAAAATATTAATTGAAATTAATCTTAAAATAAATATTGCAAAAATACAAACTAATAAACCCACTACTGCCGAAGTAATTGTTTCTTTAGCTCCTTGAATTTTCTTTTCGTCTCCGCCAGACGTTGCCACTAAGATGAATCCATAAACCATTAATAAAAAAGAAATTCCGCCGGCTACTCCAAAAAACCAATTCAACAACCACGGAATAAATTCTCCCATTTCTATTGGAATACAACCCACAGCTGTACTGATCGATGTATTTGAACAACCATCAAAAGGATTATAAGCTAAAATTGATTTTTTAAAAACCAAACTTAAAATCGCCACCAATATCCCAGATAATAAAACTATTTTCCTCTTCAGCATATTTCCAGTATATCAAATGTTAGAATTAATCTGTGCACCTAAAGTTCAAAAAAACATTAATTTTTATTTTATTTTTATTCTCAGCTTTTTTAATCATCCAACCAATTTTTGCTACCATCGATGACGATATTAACGCCATTACCAAACAAATTGCTGATCTAGAAGCCGCCATTACCCCACTTAAAAAAGAATCAACTGATCTTACATCAAAAATCGCTTCAGCTAAAAAACAAATCACCCAAATTGAATCTCAAATATCCGACTTATCTAAAAAGTTAGTTGATAAAGAATCTGATCTTGAAAATCAAAAAATTTTAATGTCAGAGAGAGTCAAACGTTATTACAAAAACAGTAAAAATTATAATTCATTTTTAATTTTGTTTTCCACTATCGATAGCCAAAAAGGATCATTATTCCAACAATATACCTGGTATCAATCCATCATTTCCCAAGATAAAAATACCATTACTCAATACACTTCCGACATTACTGTCTTAAATGACAATAAAAATAAACTTGAGCAACAAAAAAATAAATTAGCTCAAGCTAAAAAAGATCTCGAGAGTCGTTCCAGTTTTCTAGCCGGTGAAATCAAAAAAGCCGAAACTTACAAATCTGAATTAAGCCAAAAACTTAAAGATTTGGAAGCTCAAAGAATCGCTGGTTTAAACTTACCAAAGAGTGCCTTTGGAGGAATTTCTTGTGTTGATGATCGCAATGTTGATCCAGGTTTTGGAACTGGTTTTGCTTTCTTTACTTTTGGTATTCCTCATCATGTTGGTCTTAATCAATACGGTGCTCTTGGTCGTGCTAATGCCGGTCAATCAGCCGAAGATATAATTCGGGCTTATTATCAAAATATTGAAATTATTGGTGGAAAAGAAGGTGAGAATGTCAAAGTTAATGGTAAAAATGAATTTGGGCAAACTTTTAATAATGAAGTTATGAATATTGAAGAATATTTAAAACATATTTACGAAATGCCTACTAGTTGGCCAGAAGCTGCGCTTCAAGCTCAAGCTATGGCAGCTCGTTCATATGCATTGCGTGTGTATAGTGAAAAAGGCTGGTTAGCCCCCAGTCAATCTGATCAAGTTATTAAAAAAGAATTAAACAATGATCGTTGGATTGCTGCTGTCAATGCAACTAGGGGAAAAGTAATTACTTCAGGTGGTCAACCGATCAAGGCTTGGTTTGCTTCCACTGCCGGCGGTTATACTTTTACTTCAGGTGATGTGTGGGGAGGGGAAACGGCGTGGACCAAAAGAGTTCGCGATACAAATGGCGATATTAATTCATTTGATGATTTATTTACTAAAGCTTATGATCGTGAATCTCCTTGTTTTTATTCTGCCCAAGGTTACCGCAAAGAATACAATAAATCAGCTTGGTTAAAACCATCGGAAGTTGCAGATATTGTTAACGTTGTCTTGCTTTATCAAAAAGATTCCTCCACTCAAAATCACCTTTGTTATCAAAATAATTCATCAGGTTGTTCTGATACTTGGGATGCTGAAAAAGTTAAATCAGAACTTAAAAATCGCGGAGAAACACCATTTAATTCTATTAATTCTGCTTCTGTTACAGATTGGGATAAATCCGCCGGTCGAACTAATACTCTTTCTTTTTCCGGTGATGCCGGGACTGTTTCTATAAGTGGTTCAAACTTCAAAAGTCTTTTTAATATCCGTGCGCCAGCCAATATCTCCATCGTTGGACCTCTCTATAATATTGAAAAAAGATAATAATTAATATATCAATTTTAATTGTTATAATAACTTATGAATCGTTCCAAAGACTTAGATACTATTGCTCCGGATGACTTGTCCGTCGAAGCTTTAGCGAAGTCGGATGAAATTGTAATTACTAAACCAACCCTCGAAAAAAAACGAAAAAAGAAAAAAGTTAAGGAAGTTAAATTTGAACAGCCAGCTAATTGCAAAGATATGGATCAAAAAATTCATAATATCTTAGGACACACTAAACACCCTTTTTCTTCCTTTTTAATTAATCCTAAAATACTTAAATTTAACGAACAAGACAGTGATGAACAAATTTTTCTTGCTGTTCGTTCCCATTGGATAACCAATCTTTCTTGGATGTTGATTTCTTTTATCATGTTGTTTATCCCTTTACTCTTTAATTATTTTTCCTTTCTACATTTTTTACCAGCCAAGTACCAGTTCGCCACCACCCTTTTTTGGTATTTAATAACATTCATATATGCTTTTGAAAAATTTTTAGATTGGTATTTTGACCTTTTTTTAATTACCAACACTAGAATAGTCGATATAGATTTCAATAATTTACTAAATAAACATTTTGCTGAGGCCAACATTTCTATGATTCAAGATATTTCTTCTTCTGTTCGTGGTATTTTTGGTACTTTTTTTAATTATGGTAATGTTTTAATCCAAACGGCAGCCGAAACAAATCAAATAAATTTTACCAATGTCCCTAACCCTGAAAAAATAATCAAACTTTTAAAAGAACTCCAAAATTTAGAAATCACTAAAGGAGAATCTCATGAATAACATCCTAAACATTGGTGATTTTAATAATTATTTTTTGATTATATTCAAAATATTTTTTATTCTTTGTGCCCTTATTTATTTTATTTTTTCTCTAATTGTTGTTAAGCAGGTTACTTCGATGTCTAAAAGTGTAAAAGATAAATTCAACTATTTTCTCATAATTTTTTCATACATTCATTTAATTTTTTCGGGCTTTTTATTTCTAACCACATTTGGATTGTAGTATCATTAATTAATGCACTTTACTTGTCGTTCGTTTAGCGGTAATTCAGAAACGAAATCCTGGTCCCGTTATTGGGAAAATGATCCTGATGATCCATTTTTAAAATCTACCAAAGGTCATCTTTTTGCCCTAATAAATATAAACTCAGATGAAGAAAAAGATCTAAATTCCATTGGCCATGATATCAATTTCGAATTTAATCAAACTTATTTTAATTCTGAAAATAATTTAGATGTCATTTCTAATCTCCAACAATCAATTAATTCCATTATTAGAAATCCGCTTTATTCTAATTATCAAATTGATTTTTCGATTGCCGTTGTTCTAAATAATCAAATTAGTCTAGCCACTTTTGGCAACAGTAAGATTATTTTTAAGCGACAAAATCAAATCAGTATTTTAATTAATAGCTCTGAAAATCAAATTGAAACACTTGCCGGTTCTGTCGAAAATCAAGATAGAGTTTTCCTGCTTACTAATTCATTTTTTGAAAAAATTACTTGGCAAAAAATTAAATTATTTTTATCTGAATCAAAAATACAAAGTGTTGAGGAAAATTTTTTATCAGCTATTTTTTCCCTAAAAGATCAAAAAAATCTAGCAGCCGCTATTATCCAAATTGAATCAGATCAGCAAGAGGAAACGGAAAAACCACCCATCAAAAAAGATGCTTCAATTTTTATTCCTCACCACCAAAGCAGAGAAGTTAATAAAAGAAAAAAATTAATCCTATTGTTAGGAATAATTTTAATATTAGGCTTTTCTTTTAGTATCTATTTTGGAATTAAAAAAACCAAAAGTCAAAAAATCGAAAGACAATATCAGCAATTAAAAACAGAAATAGAAACCCAAATTGAGAACATTAATCAAACCAGAAGTTTAAGTCTTGAAAGTGCTCGGACTGCTGCTGTTACGGCCCAATCCACAGTCGAAAAAATGGTTGCTTTAAAAGTTCATCAGGATGAAATAGAAAATTATAATTCTCAATTAAAAACTATTCTTTCTCAAACTGGCTCCTCCGAAAACTATACTCCGGATTTTTTTTACGATACCAACAATATCATTACTAACCCTCAGTTTCAAAAAATTATTTTTAACAACGACCAGATTTATCTTCTCGATTCAGTCAATGGTCAGATCGATTCCTTAAAAATTGAATCAAAATCAGTTAAACCAATTGTATCCTCCGATAAAATTAAAAATGCTATTAATTTTGCCGTTGATAAAACCAGTCTCTATTTTCTGAATACAGAAAATATTTACCTTGTCGAAAAAAACGATATTGTTTCCAAGATCAGTTTAACCGGTATTGAAGCCACTGATTTTAAATTTTGGAATGGTTCAGCTTATATTTTAGATTCAGAAAATCAAACCATCTGGAAATTTACTCCTAATTCTACCGGCTTTTCCAAAGCTCAAAACTGGTTGAAAAATGATGCCAAACTAAATCTAGGGGCTGTTTCACTTTCCATTAACGGCAAAATTTGGGTCCTTTATCAAAGTGGTTTGGTGACTCCCTACCTCAGCGGTGTTGAAGAAAAATTTACTCCCAACCAAGACTCTCAATTTACCAAAACCGACAATTTGGATGTTACCCAAGAAAAAGAACTTTTATCTTTTGTTGATAATGATAATATAGTTTACATTTATCAAAAATCAGGAGAACTGCTTAAAAAATTCAATTTTGGTAATTTAAAAATCAACGACATCGCTTTTGATGAAGCCACCAATACCATCTATACTCTTTGTTCCGATCAAAAAATTTATTCTATAAAATTCTAATTATGACTTCTCCCTTTGTTAAGGGGAGATGTCCCGATTTATCGGGACAGAGAGGATTAATACTGATAAAATACATCAGATGAAACATTTCAACAAAGAATCGCGAGATTACCAATTTATCGACAAATTTGAAGCCGGCATTGCCTTAACTGGCTCTGACGCCAAATCTTTACGTACCCAAACTCCTCAATTTGCCAATTCTAAGGTTGAAGTCAAAGATGGAGTTCCCACATTAATCGGCCTTAATATTCCTCTTTATAAATATTCTCAAGGTCAAACTATCGACACCACCGCCACTCGAAGTTTGCTTTTATCCCAAAAAGAAATTGCCAAATTAATCAGTTTTCGTAACCAAAAATATATGATTATTCCTATTTCCATTTTTCTAAAAGGGAAATGGTTCAAAATCGAAATTGGTGTCGGTCGCAAAATGCGAAAGTACGAAAAACGCGCCAAAATCAAAGCCAAGGAGATGAAGCAAACATTAAAATAAAAAATCCGCCAAAGCTGATTTAAAATTATCTTATTCCATGTTTTGTTAAAAATGCTCGACCAGATCCAGTTTTTAAATATTTTTCAAAATTAAAAGCTATATATTTATCTTCAAATGCAAAATATGCCCTTATTTTCCAAGGTTTATAAAATTTAGTCGCTTGGACATAACCCTTATTATGTTTTTCCAATCGGTCTTTTAGGTTTTCAGTACATCCAATATAAATCCTATTTTGATTATTTGTAAGAATATATACATAACAAAACATTAATAAATTCTACATTAAAAAAGAGGACTGTGTCCTCCAAAGCAGGGAATTAGATAAACTAAATTGGCAATTTTAATAATTCAAATAACACGCCTTCGTTAAAACTTCGGCGTGCGAAGGAGGAGATGCTCGGTAACGAACCGAGGTCCGAAAATCGACTGTAAAAAACGTCTACAAGCTTAAATTACTTTCTCCTACACTTTCAACAGCTAAAGT
>CAYSME010000038.1:0-6765 GCA_964432085.1 uncultured Gammaproteobacteria bacterium
TCGCGGGTGAGGATGAAGTCGAAAATTGATTGAAGTTGGGATCTAAAGGGTTCTTTTGATAAAAATTTTAATTCAGTATTAAAAATTTGTTGAGCTTCGAGGGCAAATTTTTGAGCAAGATTTTTGCCATATTCAATACTTTTATATTGTTTCATTTTGGTTATCACCCACTCGACTTCTTCTGGAGTTTTTTGATCACGAGATTTGGATAAAATTTGTTTTAGTTTTAATGAATCAGAATTATCGGAATTATTTAATAAATGAATTAACATAATTGTTCGTTTGCCTTCATAAATATCGTTGCCTTGTTGTTTTTTTTGACCAGCAAAATCGGAAGTTAAATCGAGAAGATCATCAATAATTTGAAAAGACCGACCAAGTAAAATGCCAAAATTATAAATTGAATTTAATTGATCTTCTGAAGCTCCGGCAAGAATGGCACCGAGGCGCATGGGACCAGCAATGGTGTAATAACCAGTCTTGCTTTCGAGAATTAATAAAATATCTTCTTCGGTTAGGTCGAAACGATTTTCCTGAGTCCATTTTAATTCGATAGTTTGACCAAGAATGGTGCGATTGATCATTAGAAAAAAATCATCTTGAATTTTTTGAGCTATATTTTTATCCAAAATCAAATAATTTTTGGATAAAACTTGCCACATTAAAGTGTGGAGAGCATCGCCGGCATTAATAGCCAGTTCATTGCCATAAATTTTTTGAATGGCTGGTTGACCGCGGCGTTCTTCTGATTGATCTTCAACATCATCGTGATTTAAAATCCAATCTTCGGAAATCTGCATGGCAGCAGCAGTTGATAATGATTTATTTAAATCAAAACCAAGCGATTTAGCGGTTAACATTAAAAGAGTTGGACGAAGATATTTTCCTTTTCTTTGGGGATAATCAGAAACTATTTCAAAATGCAGATCCAACAGATTTTGATACTTAGATTTTAATTTACAAAATCCTGGATAGTTTTTGATTAATAAAAGATATTTCTCAATTTCCGGCCAAAGAATATTTTTGTTGTTGTTTAAAACTTCAATGGCATCTATTTTTTTCATGATATTTTTTCAACAGGAGTAATAATGGCTGCTGGTTGACTACTTTTTTTGATAATTAAACCAAAAGTGTAAGGATAAATCATATACATAATTTCAAAGGTGGTGACAGACAGCTCGAAAGCTGAAGGAATTTGATTGGTAATAAAGAAAGCCCCAAGACCCAAAACAATAGCATTTCTAAAACTACCTTTCATTTTTTCTTTAAAAACTTTTTGAATGATTTCTTCAGAGATACCTAATTTTGCTGCTTTTTTGGCAGCAGTAGAATGATTTTTAAAACCGGCATGAATAGTGACAATGAAGGTGCCGACGGCAGTAGTGAAATTCATGGGAGTATTTTGATGACTGAGATCAGCAATAAAAACAAATCCTTGAAAAGCGGTAGGGATGTGACGTAAAAGGATAACCAATAAAATAAGGGCAAAACTACCAAAACCACTGATGGTGAATAAAAGACGATTGTATCTAATACGGGCATAAAGAACTTTTTTGCTACGTTTTAGAAAAATACGTAAAAATCTCCATAAAAGACGAATGATTACTAAAGATAGAAAAATAAAACCGATTAACATAAAAATTTGAGACCAGCCCAAAGCCATGGTTTGAGTAATCTTAAAAAGAGGAACGTGAAGATTGATACCTTTAAGGGGAAATTCCGGATAAGGAACAAAATTATAAAGTAGATTCATTTTTTTTAAAGTGAGAGGGTCGCTGTAAAAATCAATTAAGAAAATGCGGCCGGCGGAGAAAAAGGCAATGGCATTGACAAAAAAGTTAAAGATATAAAAAACAATAGAAGTATTACCCTCTTTTATTTTTTTATTAAAAACTAAGTATTGCTGATCTTCTTTCATTTGATCCAGCTCGTCTTCAAAATCCTTAAGATTATTATTGAAATGACTGCCAATTAAACGAAGTGGCAAAAAAATGATGTTTTGAAGAATACCCATCAAAATAACTGAGAGCCAGATTTGCTGGGTAACAGAATAAATACAGAAAAAAATACTGGCGTAAAGTTGAAAACTACCACCTCTTAAAAACCAAATCATCAGAATAATTAAAAAAACCAAAAGCAAAGTGGTCCAAAATGGCAACCATTTACGGCTGTTATCAATTTTTCGTATTTCAGCAAAGCCAGATTTGTCTTTTACCATTGTGTTAATTATACAATTTAACTTATACTGTATATATGGCTGAAAATAAAGAAATAATAAACAACCAAAAGGAACAGATTGAAAAACAACAGGTAGGAAAGCCAGTGGAAATAATGAGAGATCTGCAAAAAGATAGAGAGGTTTTTGTTCCAAGAGAGGTTAAAAGCTGGATGGAGAAGGTAGAAAAAGAAACGGATTTAGATGATCAAAATCAGAATAAAACAGTGGCTGATGATTCAGTATTACAACCAATTGCCAAAACACCAAAAATTACCTTGCCGACAAACAGAAAAACTTTTTCTGACGGATTTAGTAAAAGTGTAGGTGATGCCGGAAAATGGCTGTCACAGTTTGTATTTAGATTAATAAAAAAGAATAAAGGTAATGTAAAATTTAAAGAGGAATGAATGCAATAACTCAGAGTATAGTTACGGTTTTATTGACACTATTAATGATAGTGGTGGTTTTAGTGCTTTTGGCTTTTTTGGGATTAGCGATTTTTATGTGGCAAAGATGGAAAAACAGGGAAAAAGAATCATTAAAATTAATTACTTTATTTGTAGCCGTTCCCCAGGATAATGAGGTAAAAATTGATGCTGGTGAACAAATAATTAATTCTATTGCCAGTATTTATAAATCGGCTAAAATAAAATTTCTTCAAAGATTGGTTGATCAACCAGATGTATCGTTGGAAATTGTCGGAACCCATGAAGATATTAAATTTTATGTTACTGTTCCGGAAAAATACCAGGATTTAATTGAAAAACAAATTTATAGTGTATATGCGGGGGCTGATATTAAAGTAGTCGAAGAACCAAATATTTATACTGATGACGGTAAAGTGGAATATTTATGGTTAGTTTTAAAGAAACAGGCATATTCCCCTCTCAAGACTTATAAAGAAATAGCGACTGATCCACTGGCAGCAGTGACTTCAACTTTATCTAAACTAAATGAAAAAGAGACAGTGGCAATTCAATTGGTGTTGTCGCCAACTGATGGAAAATGGGCAAAAGTAGGCAGAAGTTTTATCAGTTCTACAAAGAAGTCGGAATCAAATCCGGAAAAAGCTTCCTATAAAGTAGATGCGAAACAATTGGAAGCAATTGAACAAAAAACCAGTAAACCAGGTTTTGAGGCAGCAATAAGAATTGTGGCAGTGGCACCAACTAAAGAAATTGCAAAAATGAATATTTCCAATATTAAGGCATGTTTTGGTCAGTTTGAATCACCTTGGAATAAGTTCACCAGTAAAAAAATAAAATTTAAATCGATGTTCATGGTGGATTTTATTTACAAATATTCAGTATTAATTTGGTTTAAAAATAAAACTATTTTGTCTTCTGATGAAATTGCTGGAATTTTTCATTTTCCAAATAAATCAATTGAAACACCAAATATTTATTGGTTAAAAGCCAAAAAAGCACCAGCTCCAACAGATTCTCCACAGGAAGGATTGTATATTGGAGATAATTTGTATCGCGGAGTGGAAAAGAAATTCTGCATGACGACATCCGATCGCCAAAGACATTTTTATATTGTGGGACAAACTGGTGTGGGTAAATCTTGGTTGTTGGCCGATATGGCGTTGCAAGATATTAAAGCCGGCCATGGGGTGTGTTTTATTGACCCACACGACACTTATGAAAGTATTTTAGAAAGAATCCCACCGGAAAGAATTGAAGATGTGATTTATTTTGATCCGTCGCAAACGGAACGACCAATGGGATTTAATGTGATGGAATGCGAAAGAGAAGATCAAAAAGATTTTGTAACTTCTTCGATTATTAATTTGATGTATAAACTTTACGACCCTTATAAAACCGGTATCGTAGGACCCCGATTTGAACATGCAATTAGAAATATTATGTTGACGGTAATGATTGAACCAGGGGCGACTTTTATTGAAATTGTTAGGTGTTTGACTGACCAAAGTTATGTTCAAGAATTATTGCCAAAATTAAATGATCCGATGGTGAAAAGATATTGGACTGATCAAATTGCCCAAACATCGGACTTTCATAAATCTGAAGTTTTGGATTATATCGTGTCAAAATTCGGTCGGTTTATTACCAACACAATGATGAGAAATATTATTGGCCAAAGCACTTCATCGTTTAATTTTAGAAAGGCCATGGATGAGGGGAAAATTTTGATAATTAATTTAGCTAAAGGAACAATCGGAGAAGAAAATTCGGCTTTCTTGGGGTTAGTGTTAATTCCAAAAATTTTAATTGCAGCCATGAGCCGACAGGATACTCCGGAAGCGAATCGAAAAGATTTTTATTTATATGTGGATGAGTTCCAAAATTTTGCCACCCAGGATTTTGCGGTGATTTTATCTGAGGCTAGAAAATATCATTTGAATTTGACGGTGGCGAATCAGTTTATTTCTCAAATGGATGATGAAGTTAAAAATGCAGTTTTTGGAAACGTGGGTACAATTTGTAGTTTTAGATTGGGTATTCAGGATGCTGGATTTTTGACTAAACAATTTCAACCGGAATTTGGCGAACATGATTTGTTAAATTTAGGAACAGGAGAAGTTTATATGAAAACCATGGTTAATGGGGTGCCAAAACAACCATTTTCTTTGAAAGTGGCGGCAGTAGAAAAGAAAAAGCCAGGTGATCCTAAAAAAGCAGAGATGATTAAAAAATTGTCAGCGTTGAAATATGGCAGACCAAGAGAGTTGGTAGAAGCGGAAATAGCGAAAAGGGCGAGATTGTAATTAATTTTCAATTTTCAAAATCCAATTTTCAATCAATTTTTAAATTTTGCTTCGACTTGAAGTAATTATTTTAGAAAAAATTAAAAGTAATTCTTGAGCCTCTTTCCAATTAGTTCGGCATTCATCAATAAAATCAGGATTGGCTTGAGCGACTAATCTTAACCAATGTTTGGTTTCTTTAATTTCTTTTTTAGCAATACCCATTTTATGGATAAAATCTTTTTTACTTTCAGCCTCATTAGCCTCACAATAGTTTGCACCAATAGAACCAGAAGAGCCAACAACTTGCTCGATTAATCTTTTATTAATACAATCTTTGGGTAATTTCCTAACTAATTGAATTATTTTTTCGCCAAAAAAAACTGTCCTTTCTTCTAAATTGTATTCCATTTTACAATTAATGAGTTAATACATTCATTGTAAATTGAAAATTGGATTTTGAAAATTAGATATTATAGCTCTTTGAGCTTTATACCTTTGGATTCTTCCTTGGAATCGATTAATTCGAGATATTTTTCAGTAGTAGAAATTCTTTTGTGACCAACGATTTGAGAAACAACGTCAATTGGAACTCCAGATTTAAGCTGAAAAACGATGAAAGTATTACGAAGATCGTTAACCTTAATATCCTTAATATCGGCTTTATTAAAATAACGATTTAAAAGACTTCGGATATTTCTAGCTAAAAGACTGCGACCAGTTTTAGTAACAAAGACATTTTTAGCTTTGCCTGGATAACGACCATCATCTAAATATTTTTTAAGAGCAGTTTTAGCTGAATTATTTAATGGAACCACTCTGGACGAATGAGATTCGTAGGTTTCAATTAAAATTTCATTATCTTTAATGTTGTCTAATTTTAAATTTTCAATTTCTTTAATTCTTAAACCTGATTGGAGCATTAATTCAACGATGGCAGTGGCACGGGAATCGTTTCTGCAAGCATCGCGAAGAGATCGATATTCAATTGGTTTTAAAATTTTTGGCAAATCATTTTCGTATTTGGGATGTTTAACTTCAAGAGAAGGATCAATAGAAATAACGCCTTCATTTTTTAAAAATGAAAAGAAATTTTTGATTGAATTGAGCTTTCGAGAAATGGATTTAGCAGTGTATTCGTTTTGAGTTAAATCCTTTTTAAAAGCTTCAATTGAATTTTCAGTGACAGTTTCAATATTTGAATTTTGATCCTGTTTTCTTAAAAAATTGAATAATTGGTTTAAGTCTCCTTTGTAAGCTACAATAGTGTTACTTGACTTACCATTTTTGGTAAGCGCGTCAGTAAAAAGACTTAAGGCGTTTTCAAGTGATAAGTCGGCCATAAATATGAATTTATAAAATAAATATGGCTTATAATACCATTAATTAGGATTAATTACAAGTTTATGAAGAAAATTTTATTAATTGGTTTCGGATTGATAATATCAGGATCAATAATTGGGAATGTTAAAACCCAATACAACACTTTAAGGGAAGCTAAAAAGCAAAATTTAAAAATAGAAGAAGAAATTTCTAAATTTGAACAAGAAAATCGAATTCTGATTCAAAAAATAGACTACGCTACCAGTAGCGCTTTTTTAGAACAAGAGGCCCATGATAAATTGGCTTTAGGAAGTGAAAATGATGAATGGTTAGATTTGGGCGAAGAAAAGGACATAGAATTGTTTCCAAAAATGAATGAAACTAGTGAAATACCGAAAATAAGACAATGGATTAGCCTGTTTACTCAATAAAAAGGCCGTGTTAGAATAACCCACAACAACATGCGGGGTAGTGTACGGCTGCACGTGAGGCTCATAATCTCACAGGCTGGGTT
>CAYSME010000039.1:0-2303 GCA_964432085.1 uncultured Gammaproteobacteria bacterium
ATATTGTCAGGAAAATAATCTTCTTTTAACTAAAAATTGGAATGATTTTGACATGCGCCAACCAGTCATTAAAACACCAATTTCTCCAGAAGATCAAATAATCTTGGTTCAAAATTTATTTAAAGGTATTCTTTCTCCAAAATTTATTTTAAAAAAAATAATCTCCATTCGGTCTATTAAAGACATTAAACATCTTTTAAATTATGCCATTAAATATTTTAAAAAATTAAAAGATTTTTCCAAAAATGACACTTGTTAGCTTTATTATCCCCACTCTTAACGCTGCATCAGTCCTAGAAAATTGTCTTAAATCAATTAAAAAACAATCTTTTAAAGATTATGAAATCATCATTACTGACGGTGGATCAACAGATGATACCCTCAAAATAGCCAAAAAATATCAAGCAAAAATTTTCAAAAACCCTCTTAAGACTGCTGAAGCGGGCAAGGCTGTTGGTGTAAAAAAAGCCATTGGTGAATATATCGCTTTAATTGATTCCGACAATATCCTTCCTACCAAAAATTGGCTTCAGAAAAATATTAATATCCTAAAAAAAGATCCACAGTTAATTGGTGCTGAACCAATTCGTTTTACTTACCGATCAAAAGCAGGTTTTATCGAAAGGTACTCTGCACTAACAGGAGTCAATGATCCCTATGCTTTTGTTTCCGGTGTCTATGATCGAAAAAATTACATCAATTTTAAATGGACTGGTCTAAAAATAGATCAAATAGACAAAAATCAATATATAAAAATCAAATTAAAACCAAATAATCAGATTCCTACAATTGGTGCCAATGGTACTATTTTTAGAAGTAATTTTTTAAAAAATAATTTAAAATCAGACTATCTTTTTGATATTGATATTTTAGCCGATTATTTAAATAAAAATAAAAAACCTGTTTTTTTTGCTAAAGTAAAACATGGGATTATTCACACCTTTTGTGAAAGTTCGATCAAAAAATTTATTCGTAAACAAAACCGGCGTATTACGGACTATTTTTATTATCAGAATCTCCGTCGATTTAACTGGAGTCAAACTAATAAATCAGGAGTTTTAAAATTCATATTTTATACAGTCTTAATTGTTCCTGTTTCTTTTGACACTTTTCGTGGTTTTTTTCATAAACCAGATTTAGCTTGGTTTTTCCATCCACTAGCTTGCATTATAACCCTTTATCTTTATACTATAAACACCATCAAAAAAAAGTTAAATTTATTAAAACAATTAGACAGACAAAAATGGCAACAATAGATATTCTTATTCCAACCTACAATGGATCCAGTTGTATTACTGAAACCATTAAAAGTATCCTTTCCCAAAACTATAAAAATTTTCGCATTCTAGTTTGTGATGATGCCTCTAAAGACAACACTGTCAAAGTTATTAAACAAATCAAAGATGAAAGGATTGTTGTTATAGAAAATAAAATTAATTTTGGTTATTCAAAAAACTTAGAAAGAGCCAGACAGCAAGCCACGGCTGAATTTATCTATCTCATGGGCCAGGATGATATTATGGCCAAAAATACACTTAAAAACACCATAAAAGCCTTTAAGCTTTCCAAAGATGTTGGTGCCGTTACTCGCCCTTATTTTTGGTTTGATAAAGACATTAAAATTCCTGTTCGTGCCAAAAATCAATTAAATTCTAAAAAAGACTCCATTGTTAAAATTACCGATAATCCCAAAAAAGTAATTCGTGTTTTTGAAACACTTGATCAGCTCTCCGGGTTAGCTTATCGCCGCCAGTTTATGGATTTGCCGTTTCACCCTGATATTTTTCCTTGTCATATTTATCCCTTTGCTTCAATTTTTAAAAAACATCCGGTCGTTTTTCTAAAAGACTACAACATTGCTGTTAGAATCGCCAGCAGTCAAACTAGGAGTCTATCATCAATTTACGAGAAATCACCACTCTTAAGCTGGGTAGAGATGGTCAAATCAGTTTATTCAGAAAAAAAATACCAAAAAGTTCAAAAATATTTAATCAAAGATTTTATTGCTAAAAATTATGTAGGATTAGTTCAGCTACGAAACTATGCTAAATACAAATATTTACTTAGAGAAATTTGGTATCTAATTAAATTTAATTGGGAAAATATTTTAAATCCTTCATATTGGTTTTTTTCTTTAGGTTGTATTATCACCCCTCCCTTTATACTAATACCTATGGTCGACTGGTACAAAAATAAAATCTATTCACAGTCCTTAAAACACATTAAATTTGACTTTAAACTTTGATGGAAATAAATAAAATTTTAGATTTTCTAGCCTGTCCAACCTGTAATTCAAAACTCAA
>CAYSME010000039.1:2313-6759 GCA_964432085.1 uncultured Gammaproteobacteria bacterium
TTGATTAGTAAAAAAAAGCTTCTTTGTTTAAATTGTCATCAATATTTTCCAATAATTAAAGGAATTCCAGTTTTAATAAACAAAAATAATCTTGATCAACAAGAAAAAACCCAAACCATCTGGTTTGATAAACATTATTCTCAATTTAAAAAAAAATATCATTTAGAGAATTGGCGTATCAGTATGCTTAATAGAATTTTTAAACAGCCATTTTCAAAAGAAATTAAATCTTATTTAGACATTGGTTGTGGTGCCACTGGCTATACCACCATAGAAGCCGCTAAACAAAACAATTGGTTAAGTTTTGGTGTTGATATCTCTTTAGAGGCAATGATCAAAGCTCAACATTTTGCCAAACTTCAAAAAGTTGATAATAAAACTGCCTTTATTGTTGCTTCAGCCCAAAATTTACCATTTAAAAAAAAGTCTTTTGATTATATTTCTGCAATTTCTCTTTTAGAACATTTAAAAGAAGATAAAAAAACCGTTCTTGAAATTAAGAATATTCTTAAAAAGAATAAGTATTTATACATATGTGTCCCAAACACATATATTAAAATGTGGTTTTTTATTTGGCCTTTTTATTATTTCAATGATCTTAAAATCGGACACAAAAGACATTACTCCATCAAAAGCCTTAATAAGCTTTTAGCTGGCTTTAAAAATAAAAAATATTTCTATAATGGTCATTTAATCAAATTTTTGCAATTGTTTTTAGAAAAAACAAAAATTATTAATAATAAACTATGGTGGAATTTTGAAAAAATAGATATTAATAATAATCAAATGGGTGTTCAATTAAACGCTATCTACCAAAAAAAATGAAGAAAATATTATTTTTAAACCCACCACTTTATTTCCAGCAAGGCACCCCTAAATCTCTTGATGTTTCTGTACCACCTTTAGGATTACTTTATCTTGCCAGCTATATAAACCACTATGCCCCAAAAAAATTTAATGCCCAAATTATCGATATTGGAAAAGAAAATTTTTCTCTAAAAGAAATAATTTCTATCATTAACAAAGAACAGCCATTTATTATTGGTATTTCTTCTATGACTCCTCAGCTTCAAGGTGCTGTTGAATTAGCTAAAAAAATTAAAAAACATTTTCCTAAATCTATTATTTTTATAGGCGGTCCACACATCAGTGCCGATCCAGATTTCATCAAAAGACATTCTCAAATTTTTGACTATGCCATTACCGGAGAATCAGAGATAACTTTTTTAGACGCCATCACCAAATTGGCTGATAATCAAAAAATTCCTAAAATTCAATCCAGCCAAATTCCAACCAATTTAGATAAATTACCTATTCTCGACAAAAATTTAATCAAAAGACATTTATACAATGAATCCGAATCAATGCTTTTTTCCCGAGGTTGCCCCTTTAATTGTTATTATTGCAGTCGACCATCAATCAGTCGTTCAATTCGTTACCGTTCTGTTTCTAACCTAATTAAAGAAATCAAATATTGTTATCCATTTTGTAATGGAAAAATAAATTTTCAAGATGATACTTTTACTTTAAACAGAAACAGGGTAATTAAATTTTGTGAAGCGTTAAATAAACAAAAAATTAAAATATATTGGGAATGCAACACTAGGATTGATTTGGTTGATGAAAAGCTACTAAAAGCAATGAGTCGCGCTGGTTGTCAGCAAATAAATTTTGGTATCGAATCAGGTAATGAACGAGTCAGAAAAGAAATTATACATAAAGGCCTTTTTACTAACAGTGATATTAATAAAGTTTTTAACTGGTGTCAAAAAAATAAAATTAAAATAGCTTGTTACTTCATGATTGGACATCCAACTGAAACTAAGCAGGAAATTATGGACACTAAAAATATGATCCTTACATCGCCAATTGATATCTTAGGGCTATCCATCCCAATTCCCTTCCCTGGATCTCCGTTATACAACATCGCTCAAAAAGAAAAAATAATTTCCAAAAAAATTATTGATAAATTCGCTCTTAAAAAATTAGGAGAAGGTTATAGTGGAATCTATCCGGTTTATTCCCCTAAAGGGATTAATAAAGAAGTGATTTATTCAATTCTTAAAAAAATAAACCGAAGATTTTATTTAAACCCAAAGATGGCTTTAAGAAAAATAAAAGAAGATTTTTCTTCTCCTCAAAAAATTAAAAATGACTTTAAAGATTTATTTTATTTAATATTTAAAGGGATGTCTTCCAGAAAACCCTATACAATTAATAAACAAAAATGAAAATAGTATTTGTCGCCGTCGGTGTTGAAAGTTTAGCTATTGAATTTCTTTCCAGTTATCTGAAAAAACAAGGTCACGAAGTTGAAATTGTTTTTGACCCCACTGTTTTTGCTACTGAAGCAATCCACAACACTAAACTAGCTAAAAAATTGGATATTAAAAAAGAAATTATAAAACAGATTATTGAAAAAAAACCAGATTTTGTTGGTTTTTCTATTTTTACTTTAAATTACCAAAGAATTTTAAAGATAGCTCGTCTGTTAAAACAAAAAAAACCTAATATTCCGATAATTTTTGGAGGCATCCATCCTACTTCTGTTCCAGAATTGGTTATTAAAGAAAAATGTGTCGATATGGTTTGCATCGGAGAAGGGGAAGGGGCACTAGATGATCTTTTAAAAAATCCCCAATCAACTAACATAAAAAACATCTGGTTTAAGCAAAAAAATAAAATTATTAAAAATCCCTGTCGTCCATTGATTAATGATTTAGATTCCTTACCATTTCCCGATAAAGATCTTTTTTATCAGGTTTATCCAGGATTTTTTGAAGATTATTACACCATTTCTAGCCGAGGTTGTCCTTTTAATTGCACTTATTGTGGTAACAATGTTATTCAAAATGTTTATCAAGGATTAGGTAAAAAAATTCGCCGCCGTAGTCCCCAAAATATCGTTGATGAAATATCTCAAGCCAAAGAAAAATATCATTTTAAAAAGGTCACTTTTGTCGACGACGTTTTTGTTCAAGACTTAGATTGGCTCAAAGAATTTGCCAAACTTTACAAAAAAAAGGTTAATCTTCCATATGCTATGCTGACTCATCCTAGTTTTTTAACCCTAGAAATTGCTAAGCTTTTAAAAAAATCCGGATGTTATTTTCTTCTTTTTGGAATTCAAAGTGCCTCAGAAAAAGTTAGAAGAGAAATCTTAAACCGATTTGAATCTAACGAACAAATTTCTAAAGCTGCTAAAAACTGTCACCAAGCTGGTTTAAAATTTTCCATTGATCATATCTTTAATATCCCCACCGAAGGGTTAAATGAATATAAACAAGCTGTCAAATTTTATAACGACCTTGATCCAACCATTATCAACGCTTATTGGCTTCAATATTTTCCCAAAACCGAAATTGTCAATATCGCTTTGAAACATAAAATGCTCAAAAAATCAGACATTTTGAAAATAGAAAATGGTCTTACCAACACCTCTTTAATTGTCGGTATCGGCGGCAAGGATTCTTTTGATCCCTCATTAACCTACAGTAATATCCAATTCTATTTCATGTTAATGCCGTTTTTACCTCAAAAATTAAACAAGATCATTATTAAAAAAGAATGGTATTTAATCAAATTTAAACCGCCATTAATTTTAAACATGTTTCTTAAATTTCTAATTGCTTTAGCCAATAAGCGAGTTGGTGTTTATTTTGGAATTGCAAGAAGTATTTTCTTTTTTACCATTTATAGTTTAAAAATGAAATTAAGATATTCCAAGAATCATATTTTATGAAAAAACCTATATTTACTATTATTATTCCTATCTATAATGGTGATTCCACTATAAAAGAAACTTTTAATTCGCTTGAAAAACAAAAAAATAAAAATTTTGTAAGAGAATTAATTTTAGTAAACGATGGATCGACAGATAAATCACAACAAGAAATTGAGAATTTTATTAAAAAAAGTAAATTTAAAATCAAAATTATAAAACATCAAAAATCTCACGGTTTAGCATTTAGTTTTAATCAGGCTATCAAAATTAGTAAAACTGACTTCATCATCCTCACCCATCAAGATGTTGTTTTAAACACCAGTTTGGCTTTTTCTAAGTTAGATAAAATTATCAATAAAAATCCCAATATATTTTATATTTTTCCAATAGTCTGTCATCCCAAAAAAATTTGGAATAAATATAATTTTTGGCAAAAATGTCTCTTTTCTCGATATGTAAATGCCAAACATTATTCTCCTATTGAAAAATTTGATTGCATTAACCGCCAAAAACTAATTGATTTGGGTAGGTTTGATGAAAAACACTTCAGAACTGCCGGTGAAGATCTTGATTTAATAATCAGAGCCAACCAAAAAAAT
Source organism: uncultured Gammaproteobacteria bacterium (assembly GCA_964432085.1). Classification (GTDB taxonomy): domain Bacteria; phylum Patescibacteriota; class Microgenomatia; order UBA12405; family UBA12405; genus WARW01. The sequence continues at coordinate 6,637 of CAYSME010000039.1, forward strand.
ATGCCATATGTTTGTAGTAATATTCAAGCAATTCACATCCATAATAAAAACCCTAATTTCTCCTTTAGTGACCTAGTTAAAAAAGAAAAACAACTCGCCGAAACTAAAGGTGTTCTTCTTCGA
>CAYSME010000040.1:0-6445 GCA_964432085.1 uncultured Gammaproteobacteria bacterium
TAGAGCAGTTGCCTTTTAAGCAATTGGTCGCGGGTTCGAGTCCCGCAGGACCCACTTAATGAAATCATGGATTTATATCCTCGAATTGTCTAATGGAAATTATTACATCGGCAGTACTAGAAATTTAAAACAAAGATTGTTTGATCATCAACACGGTAAAAGTGGCTACACTAGTAAGTTTTTACCAGTAGAATTAAAATATAGTTGTGAATTCGAAGATTATTCTGAAGCCTTAAAAACAGAAAAATATTTAAAAAGCCTCAAAAATAAAAACGCTCTTGATTTAATCATTAAATCACAATCGATTAATATTTATCGGCAGAGCAGTCCCGATTTATCGGGGTTGGTCGCTTAGTTTAATAAACTAAAAAAAACACATCATGCATATTTACGGCTTAATTCTAGGAATCTGTTTTGTCATCGGAATTAACTTCTTCCAAAAAAATAATAAAATAATCCCCAAAAATAGCGAAAATAAGTTTTTAATTTTTCTTTTTATTTTCAGTTTAATTGGTGCTCGTACTTATGGAATTATCCAAAACTGGGACTATTTTTATCAAAATCCAATTCAAATTTTAAATCTACCCGGTGGAGGATTGGGAATTTATGGAGCTTTAATTTTTGGAATTTTATTTACTTTCTTTTTTTCTAAAAAAAATAAAATAAGTTTTTTAAAAATCACCAACACAATTATTCCCATTATCCCTCTTTGTCAAAGCCTCGGCCGATGGGGCAATTTTTTTAATCACGAAATTTACGGTATCAATAATCAACCAGTTTGGTTTTACGAATCAATTTTACTATTTATCTTATATTTACTTTTTAAAAAAATAAAAACTCATCAAACCGCCATTTATTTAATTTACTACGGATTAATCAGGTTTTTTCTTGAATTTATCCGTCTTGACACCATCTCAGTCTATTTTTTGAGCCTGGCTCAAATTTTAAGTCTTTCTTTTATTTTAATAGGCATTATAATATCCAAGTATGAAAATTCTAGTAATAAACCCAGGCTCAACCAGCACTAAAATAGCCGTCTTCGAAAATACTGAAATTATTTTTGAACTTAAACTGGATCACACCAAAGATAGTGAGTTTCAAGAAAAATATAGTAAACCCGGCGATATCTTCAAACAATTTGATTACCGTTTAAAATGTGTTTCTGAAGCCTTAAAGGAAAATAATATTACCCAGCTCGATGCTATTGTTGGTCGTGGTGGCATGCTTCCTCCAGTTACCTCCGGCACTTATTTAATCAATGAAAAAATGATTGACGATTTAAAAAATCGTCCTCAAGCTAATCATGCTTCCAATCTTGGCGCCCCAATTGCTTTTAAATTAGCTCAAAAATTTAGTATCGCTAACAAAGCTTTTATAGTTGATCCAGTCACCACTGACGAAATTGAAGAAAAGCACAAAATTACTGGAATTCCTGGATTAAAACGCTATGCTGGTTGGCATGCTTTGAATCAAAAGGCAGTCTCCAGAGAATATGCTAAATCTATTGGTAAAAAATACAATGAACTTAATTTAATTGTTGCCCACCTTGGTGGTGGTTTTTCCTTTGGTGCTCACAAAAAAGGTCGAACAATTAATGTCACTAACGCTCTTGTTGGTGAAGGTCCCATGAGTCCTGAAAGATCTGGTCAAATTCCAGCCCAAAGCTTAATTGATCTTTGTTTTTCTGGTACCCTTACCAAAGAAGAAGTCATGAATAAAATCCTTGGTAGTGGTGGAATTTTTGCCTATCTTGGAACCAAAGATCTTAGAGAATTGGAACAAAAATATCCAACTTTAAACAATCAAGATAAAGACGTGGTCGATGAAATGATTGCCGGAATTTCCCGCTCAATTTGTTCTATGATTCCTGATTTTGAAGGAGAGGAAATAGATCAAATTATTATCACTGGTGGAGTTGCTTATTGGAAATTATTAACCGACAAAGTTAAACAAGACGTTTTTGCCACCAAAATCGGAGTCACTGTTATTCCTGGAGAAAAAGAACTTGAAGCTCTTCGCGACGCCGCTATCCGTGTTTTAAACGACGAAGAAAACGCTAAAGAATATTAAAATCTACCAATTTATCGGTTCCTTATCGTTAAAAATCAAATAAGCGTTTGTTTGCGAAAATGGTTTAGATCCAAAAAATCCATTGTAAGCCGAAAGAGGTGAAGGATGAGTCGATTTTATAATTAAATGTTTCGATTCATCAATCACGCTGCCTTTTTTTTGAGCATATCCGCCCCATAAAATAAAAACCAGATTTTCTTTTTGGTCCGACAAAATTTTTATCACTGCATCTGTAAATCTTTCCCACCCTTTATTTTGATGAGAACCAGCCATATGTGCCCTAACAGTCAACGTTGCATTTAACATCAACACTCCTTGTTTTGCCCAATTCTCTAAATTTCCACTTTTATTAATTGATTTTTGTCCCAGATCACTTTCAATTTCTTTATAAATATTTATTAACGATGGTGGCACCGCAATTCCATCATTCACCGAAAAAGCCAATCCGTTGGCTTGATTTTCACCATGATACGGATCTTGTCCTAAAATTACTACCTTTACTTTATCAAATGGCGTTAGTTCAAAAGCGTTGAAAATAAATCTGGCCGGTGGATAAACTGTTGATTTTTGATATTCAGATCTTACAAAACTAGTTAACTCCTCAAAATATTTTTCACTAAATTCTTTTTGTAAAACTTTTTTCCAGCTCTCTTCTATTTTCACTTCCATCACCAATTCTAGCAAAAAAATATTTCTCTTCGGAATAAGTTATAATCATCTATTATGCCGGCCATAAAAATTATTATTACTTTTTTAATTGGCTATTTTTTAGGTAGCATTCCTTTTGGCTATATTTTCAGCAAATCAAAAAAAAATGACATCCGCCAATTTGGCAGCGGCAACATCGGTGCCACTAATGTTTTTCGTAAATTCGGGCTATCAAGTGGCTTTTTGGTTGGTCTTTTAGATTTTTTAAAATCATACTTATTCGTTTTTGTAGTTTTCAATCTTAGTGATTTTTCCCTGCCCATAAAACTAATTATTACTCTATCACCCATAATCGGCCACATTTTTCCAATCTGGCTCAAATTTAAAGGTGGCAAAGGAGTTGGAACCACTTTTGGTTTATTAGCTGCTATTTTTGGTTGGAAATTTTTCATAATTTGGTTTATTATTTGGCTTTTTCTGTTATTAAATATCCATCTTATGAGTTTGATTAATTTACTAATGTCGCTATTATTCCCGTTTATCTTTTGGTTTTATTTTAAATCCACTTTTCCAGTTATTTTAGGATTAATTGTTACCGTTATTTTATGGTGGACTCATCGACAAAACATAAAAAAATTAATTAACAAAACTGAGAGTAAAATATATTTATTTAAAAAACCAAAAATATGAACTATTGGATAGAACTTTTTAATAGAATTTATTTCAGTCAGTTTCCGGCTATTAATGCTTTAGTTATTTTTTTAATCGGTGTTATTTTGTCGTTTTGGGGAAAACATCTTTCATTATCATTCCTTAAAAAAATCCATTTTGATAACATGTTGAACAGAATTGGCATCAATGAATGGTTTAATAACCCCAATATCCATACTCAAGTTATAAAATTTATTGGTTTTTTAATCCAAGCTTTTTTTATAATATTTTTCTTCATGATCAGTTCAGAAATCATAAATCTCAATGCTTTAACCAATTTGTCATCTAAGATAATCCTTTATTATTCTAATATTTTTATATCTATTATTATCTTTATAACCGCTGTTTTTGCCATCGATTTTTCTCAAAAAATTGTTATCGGCACCAAAAAATTCAAAACTATTACTTATTCCCGGTATTTCGCTAAAGCCATAGATTGGTCTATTCGAATACTTACAGTTTTAGCTATTCTTTATCAACTCCAAATTATTCCTAATCTTATCACTATAATTTTTACAGGTGTTATTCTTTCTCTAAGTCTAATAATTGGAATTTCTCTTGGACTTGCATCAAAAGAACCAATGGCTCGACTGCTTAAAGAAATAAAAAATATCCTTAAGTTTTTTAACTAATTTTAATTTTCATGAATCATAGATCCATTCAAAAAATGTTAATTTGTGCCTATAAACAGGTATTAAATAAAAAAGATTCTATTAATTCTATTAATTTATTTCCTGTTCCAGACCAGGATACTGGAGACAATTTAACAGCCACTCTAAAAGGAGTTTTTGACGCTATTAATGGTAACTCTTTTATTAGTATGCAAGAGTTAAGAGATGCCGCCATTGATGGTTCCATTTGTAATGCTTCAGGAAATGTCGGAATTATTATTACTGGATTTTTAAATGGATTTTTATCAAATCTTTCGGAAAATGAAATTTCTATTTTAAATTTTTCTCAGGCCTTAAATTATGGTTTTACTTCAGCCCATGATTCTATTCAAGATCCTAAAGAAGGAACCATTCTTGATGTCATTAAAGCTACCGCAGATAGTTTTTCCAAAGATCAACAAAAAGATATTAAAAAAAGAATTAAATCAGTTTTAAAATCAGCCCAAAAAGCCCTAGAAGATACTCAAAATAAAATGGATATCTATCAAAAAGCCAAAACCGTAGATGCAGGAGGCTACGGCTTTATCTTAATTCTACAAGGATTTCTAGACAGCTTTAATAAAAAACCAAGCAAATATCATCTTCACGAAACCATCGCCTTAAAAAATACTAATTTTTTTCAAGTAATTAATTATCGTTACGAAGTTATTTCTTTATTAAAACTAGCTACTGTTAATAAACAATATATCACTAACAAACTTAATTCCTTTGGTGACTGTCTAGACATAGTGGAGGCTAATCAAAAAATAAAAATTCACATACACACTGATTTACCCGATGAAGTAGCTGAAATAATTTCCACTCTCGGAACTGTAATTTACATAAATACCACCGATATGACTCAACAGATAGAACAAAACGAAAACGCCAAAGAAACAATTGGCATAGTAATAGACGATGCCTCTGGTTTAGATTTAGATTTTGCCACTAAAAATGACATTGCTCTTGTTCCTTTTAAATATTCCTGGAAAGGTGTCGACGAACTACCATCAGCTAAAAATCTTTCTATTTATCAAAAAATGGAAAAATTTAAAAATAAAACTAATCAATATGGTAAACCAAAAACTTCACAACCTTCGATACAAGCATTCTTAGGTGCCTTCAAAGAACAGTTGCAAAAATATAATCGCATTTTTTGTATTACCATTTCATCATCAGTTTCCGGATCTTACAATTGTGCTATTCAGGCCCGTTCGCTTTTGCCAATTTCTAATCAAGAAAAAATAATTATTCCCGATTTTAAGCAAATTGGACCAGGAGAATCAATTTTAGCCATGGAAATAGTGAATCTTATCAAACAGGGTTTTACCTTCAAACAAATTCAGACTAGAATTGCAACCATAAATTCTAATATCGATGTTTTTGGTGGCGTTAAAGACACCTTTTGGATTATCAGCGGTGGTCGAGTTTCGGGTAAAAAAGCCAAAATCAGTGCCTTTCTTCAAAAAATAAATTTTAAACTTATTTTTGGTGAAAGTTCGAAAAATATTGGCCTTAGAAAAATATTTTTAAGCAATAAACCTTTACCATCATTATTAATACGTTATATCCATAAAAAATTTCCAGCAAATAAGCTTCCGCAAAAAATAATTATTCAACATGGGAATAATAAATCAGAAATGGAAAAATTTAAAAATCAAATAGATCCTGATAATTATCAAATTATTCAAAGTTCGTCTTTAAATTTGGCTATTGGTTCCCATACTGGTCCAGGAACACTAGTTGTTGGTATACTTAAAAATAAATGAATTATTTATACATTTGTTTGATTTCCTATCTTTTAGGAACTTTCCCCACTGCCTTAGTTATTGTCAAGCTTTTAATTAAAAAAGATGTACGTTCAGATGAATCCGGCAACATGGGAGCTATGAATACTTTAAGAATGGTTAAAAAAAATAAAAATTTATTTTTAGCCATCATCGCTTTTCTTATTGTTTGGTTAACCGACTGTGGTAAAGCTATTTTAGCTATTATTATTGCCCAAAATTTAATTCCCAATTCAACCTTAGCCATTACATTAGCCACATTCTTTGTAATTCTCGGGCATAATTATCCTATCTGGCTCAAATTTAAAGGCGGCAGGGGAGCAGCCTGTCTAATGGGAATTTAAATTTTCCCATATTTTTTTATTGGTTATTTACTGTCTTTCTAGGGTGTGTCATCACAGAACTAATTTTCAGAATTATAAAAAAACAATCGTTTACTTTTAAAACTATTTTCAAAGCCATATCTGATCAAATATTTGGCCGACTCATAGGTGAAATTATAGCTATTATCCTGGTTTATTTTATTGCCCGCCAACTTTTTTATCCCGTCCTATTCGCTTCTATTTTAATTATCTACAG
>CAYSME010000041.1:0-5780 GCA_964432085.1 uncultured Gammaproteobacteria bacterium
TTAATTGTGACAAATTTCCCTGTGACAGATTAAAACGAATGGATAAAAGATACCAAGAGAAATATGAGATGAATGAAATTACGAACTTAGAGACTATTAAAGAAAAGGGGATAGAATCATTTCTTAAACAAGAAGAGAAAAAGTGGATAAATTCAGATGGAGTATATTGTGTCCACGATAAAAAACGATATAAATAAAATTCGCTAGATTCTACACACAGCAGTCCTAATTGAATCCAGAACGGCGAGCCCATTGGACTAGAACTATTTTTGAACTCAAAATCAGTTCTAACTTTTCACTACCCCTACTAGACAAAAGAACTTCTAATTTAATCAGTTGATAAATATTTTTTAAAGTTTATCATATGAATATGAGTTCATATGATTGTTGTTCTTCTGATAATTCCAAATCTAAAAAAGTGGGGGAGTTATCAGCCTTACTTAAAATAGTTTCTGAAAATAGTCGTCTTCAGATTTTATGTATTCTTCAAAAAGATGAACATTGTGTTTGTGAATTAATGGAAGCGACCAATCTTTCTCAAAGTCTCATCTCTCATCATCTTAAAGATTTAAAAGAGGTAGATCTAGTTTCCGATAGAAAAGAAGGTAAATGGGTTTACTACTCACTAACTGATGAAGGTAAAAGAATTACTAATTTATTATTTCAAATATAAAAATATGAAAATCCAAGTAATAGGCTCAGGTTGTCCCACCTGTAAAAATTTTTATCAATTAACTCAAACCGTTGTTAAAGAGTTAAACATCGATGCTGAAGTTGAATATTCCTCCGATGTTTCTAAAATTATTAAACTTGGTGTTATGCAATCACCGGTCATGGTTATCGATGGCAAAGTTGTTCTTCTTGGATCTCACAATCTAGAAAAAATTAAAGAAACTATTAAAGAAAATCAAAAATAATTATGGATATTTTTTACCCAATTTTAAGTTTTTTCATCTACGACACAATTAAAATTGGAATTCTTTTGATTTTTGTTAATTATTTAATGGCTATAGTCAGGCATTATCTACCCGTTGAAAAAATAAGAGATTTTTTAACCAAAAGAAAATGGTATGGTCTAGATTATCTTTTAGCCTCTATTTTTGGTACCATCACTCCTTTTTGTAGTTGTTCTTCGATTCCCTTATTTGTTGGCTTTTTAAGTGCCGGTATACCACTAGGTGTTACTTTATCTTTTTTAATCACTTCACCTCTAATAAATGAAGCCTCAATTGCTATTTTTATTAGTCTTTTTGGTTTTAAAATTACTTTGGAATATATTATTGCCGGAATTTTGATTGGAACAATCGGTGGCTTTATTTTAGGTAAATTTAAACTAGAAAAATATATTGACGAATCTCTTCAAAAAATAATCAACAAACCTCAATTAAATTCATTAGAGAAAGAAAAAAGTAAACCATTTTTAAAACTAATTCCTTATTTTTGGCAAGAAAGCTTTAATTTAACTAAAAAAATATTCCCCTATGTTTTATTAGGAGTTGGCTTGGGAGCCATAATCCACGGTTTTATCCCCATAGATTTTTTTGAAAAATATTTAAAAATTAACAGCTGGTGGGGAGTCCCTGTCGCTACCATTTTAGCCGTCCCTCTCTATTCAAACGCCGTTGCCGTTATTCCCATAATGGAAGCGCTGATCAGTAAAGGCGTTCCCTTTGGTACTGCTCTTTCATTTATGATGGCGACCGTTGGTCTATCTCTACCAGAGGCTCTAATCCTCAAAAAAGCTATGAAAACAAAATTATTAATTTCCTTTTTTACTGTCGTCACTATTGGAATAATCATCATTGGATATTTATTTAATGTTTTGCCCTAATTCCAAAGATTTTTTTAGATAAATCACTAATTGACAAGCATACTTGACATATTGTAAAGTTAACTTTACAATATAATTATGAATATTAAAAAATATAAACAAATCCGCACTATTGCTCTTCTCTTTATAATTTTGATTATTGCCGTTTCTGTTTTTCTCAAACTTTATCTTTTGGCGATTATTTCTATTTTTACCGGTATTCTTTTTCTTTCTCTTGTCCATTCCGATAACAAAAATCTAGTTGATGAAAGAGAATTGTCAATTCAAGAAAAAGCCGCTAGTTTCACTTATTCTATTTTTGCCCCAACAATTGCCATTGGAACTTTTCTTTTACTTATTCCTTCTTTTAGTGGATTGTCAGTTTTTTCCAATGGTGAATTTTTATTTTTAGAATCATTAGGGACTATTTTTGCTTATTTAACTCTTTTTTTAATTGCCCTATATTCAATTTCTTATTTTTTTCTGTCTAAAAAATTTGGAGGTAAATAAGATGAAAAATAAATTAAAAATATATCGGGTTACTAAAAATTTAACGCAAGAACAATTAGCCGATAAATTAAATGTCAGTCGACAAACAATTATTGCCATCGAAAGTAATCGGTATTTACCATCAATTACTTTAGCATTCAAAATCGCCATTTTTTTTAAAGTTAAAATTGAAGATATTTTTATATATCAACAGGAGGATTAAAATGAAAGTTATTAAAAATTTTAAAAAACTGATTCTTTTTATTGGAGCAATCGGTTTCAGTATTTTTATTTTATTTTTTGTCATCACTTGCACCTGGATTGGTTTTGATGTTAAAACCAAATGTTTTGACGCTCAAAAAGAATATGGCGGCTCTTGTACTGAAAGTTTAATCAAACTTCTTGAAGATGAAAATCGAGGTTTTAAAGCTCGAAATTCTGCTATTTGGGCATTGGGTCAATTAGGAGATTCCAATTCATTACCTGTTTTACAAAAATTTTACACCGGCAATATTCCCGACAGAGAACCTTTAGATAAAACTATTAGTCAATACGAGTTACAGAAAGCTATCAATCTCACTAGTGGTGGTAAAAACATCACCGCAATTTTTTGGAGATATAACTTAGATTAAAAATCTATTTTGTTTTTTCGACACAATTTTCCAAGACTAGAAATAATAGAGATATTAGTCAACTATGTTAACATTAAATAGTTATCTATTAACACCAAAATGAAAAAATACTTAATTCTTTCTTTTCTGTTTCTATTAGTTGCCACTCCTGTTTGCGCCAAAAATTTAAATTCTCCAATTCAAGCAAAACCTAATGTCGCTACTTCCACCAGTGAATCTATCACTCCCACTGGCAACCAAGTTAAAAATCAAAACGAAGTTAAAACTCAAAACCAAGGAGAAGATCAACAACTAAATGTTCAAACCCAAGAAAATGAGCAACTAAATCAAACAGTTGATGCCAGTTTTTCCAAAGTTTCCGATCAAGTTCATCAATTAATTGATACTGTCGGTGCCAAAGGAGGAATAGGCCCCGAAGTAAAAGAAATTGCTCAAAATCAAACAAAACTTCAAGATGAAATTAAAACTACTGTTAATCAAGTTAATTCTCGTAACAATTTAGCTAAATTTTTTATAGGATCAGATAAAAAATTAATTAAAAACATGGAACAACAGATGGAACAAAATCGTCTCATGATTCAACAACTTGAAGAATTAAAACTTCAAACTAAAAATACCGGAGATCTGCAACAACTTCAAGAAACCATTGATTTAATGACTTATCAAAACACTTCCCTTCAAGAGAAAATTAATCAGGAATATAAATCAAAAGGAATTTTTGGTTGGTTGATCAATTTATTTAATAAACAATAAGTCTTTAAACAGTGGCCTTTTAGAAAAATCATCTAAGCAATATTGTCGCATCTTGTTTAGTGATTTGTAATCAATATTTTCTTTTTCGTCACATTTAGAAAGTAAGTCTTCAATAAGGCAACCAAAAGCTCGTACATCAATTTTTTGTCGGTTTAAATCTTTTTTTGGATCATATATTGATGCTGCTCCAAAATCTCCCAGGTATGAATATCCTTTTTGATTAACCAGAATATTATGAGAGTAAATATCACCATGCATAATTCCTTTTTCATGAAGATGAACAAGCGCTTGTTTCATATCATTAATTACAGTTTTAATAAATTTAATTGAAAATAATGTATTTTCTAAAAAAGTGTCTCGAGTGCAGGAATCAAAATTTGGAGGCAAACCAAGATTATCAAACTCCGATGGTATCAGAGATAAAATTAATGCTTTTCCATTATTTGGCATATCTTTTATCTTTCCGATTACTTCGATTAAGTGAGGACAGTTTCCTGCTAAAACATTTGTTTGCATATCATCATCGGGATATCCATCACTGGTAACTTTGTTTCCATATATTTTTATTGCCACTTCTTTATTATTTTTTTTAATTTTGGCCTTATAGACCTCATTTTGGGCACTTTCTCCAATTTTTTCTTTAATTTCAATTTCATCCCAAGAAATCAAATTAACAGGGGATTTATTAATCGCCTTAACGCAAAATGGATTTCCCGAGTCCGAATACCAACTTAATTTTGGTAAATTTATCAACCAATCAAGTGGAGACTTTTTAAAATTATTCGCCGAAAGTCGTATTAACTCCAAATTTTTACATTGAAGTAATTCTTTTGGTAATTCAGACAGTCGATTTCCCGATAATAATAATTTTTTTAATTTTTTTAAATCACCAATTGTTTCAGGTAGACATTTAATTTTATTATCAGTCAAAGTCAACCATTCCAAATTTTTTGGCAGTGCCGTCTCTGGAATAGACGATATTTTACAAGACTTCATTCCTAAAAATTTAAGTTTTTCATTTTTTGCCAAAAATGGAATTTCTTTAAAATCATTGTTTGAAAAAAATCCGACTTTAAGATTTTTCATTTTATAAAAATCTTTTGGAAGGTCTGAAAGATTTCCGTTCGACATATCCAATATTTCAATATATTCATTAAATTCATATATTGGCGGAAAATTTATTGCTCCCCGAATATTAAGTCTTCTTAAATTTAAGTCATATAAATATGAAAATTTACTATTTCTCTCTTTTTCTTTATCTAAAATTTTCTCAAGTTTTTTTACCCCTTTTAAATCAATATTGTCCATATAAATAAATTATATCCAAAAAACATTATTGTAGTGGTGTTGGCAACTTAAACAAGGTATCATTAATAAGCTATGTTTATTAAAAACAATCAATATTTTGATTTTTTAAAAAAATATAAAACTTTTGAGGGCAGATCCACCAGAAAGGAATATTGGTTTTTAATTTTGCTAAATATAATAATTTCTGTTGGTCTAAGTTTTTTTTGGGATGGGCTTGGTTTAATATATTCAATCTTAGTTTTCACGCCAAGTTTAGCCATTACTATCCGTAGATTACACGATGTTAATAAAGAAGGTTGGTATATTTTAATTCCTATTTATAACTTAGTACTCCTTTTTAAAAAGGGAACAGAGTTTAATCGTATAAATAAATTTGGACCATTTATAGAAGATAATAAATTCAAAACTAAAACTATAATTATTTTGGCTTTAATATCATTGATCTTGATGGTTACAAAACCTATTTATAGTCAGCAAAAAGCTAAAATAGACCAACAAAAAAAAGAAGCCCTTTATGTTTCTAATAAAGGAGAAAGTTCTAAATTAGATTTAAAAGAATGGAATGAACAATCTCTAAAAGAAGTTGAAAGCTCGCAAACTATCGAAGAAATTAAAAAAGCATACGAAGATGCTCCTAAAGGCAGTCAAGCCAGCCTTGCCGCTTCAGATAAATGGATATCTCTATGTCAAACCGCCAAAGAGTTAAAAGAGGCCAATAGTTTTTTCCCGGAATCCAGTGAGGCTCGAACAAAAACTTTCGAAAAATGGAAAGAATTATCTGCCAAAGA
>CAYSME010000042.1:0-5754 GCA_964432085.1 uncultured Gammaproteobacteria bacterium
TGACAGGCGGATGTGCTAGACCGCTGCACCACGAGCCCAATATTCGGTCTTAAGTATCTTGATAATATACCAAAACTTAGGTCAACAAACAACCAATTAGATTTGGAATATAATAAATATATGAACAAAATTTACAGTAATACTGAGATTGCCGAATATTTACAAAACATTGCCACTGCCTACGAAATAAAGAAAAAAAATATTTTCAGAATCACCGCTTACCAAAATGCCGCCGAAACTGTTATTTCTTATCCTAAATCTCTTCAAGAAATTTGGCAAAAAAATCCACTCGAGTTAGATAATATTCCCAATATTGGACCAAATATTTTAAAAAAAATCGATTACTTATTTTCCAAAAATAAATTTCATCCAACTGTCATTAAAGCTTTTAAAAATATTTCTCCCTGTGTCTTCACTTTCACTAAAATTGAAGGCATTGGCCCTAAAATTGCCTATAAATTAAGTAAAAATTTAAAATTTTCCAATAATTCGGAAAAATGCTTAGAACAATTAATTAAATATGCCCAAAACGGAAAAATAAGAAATATCCCAACTCTAGGTGAAAAATCTGAACAATTAATTCTAAATGAAACGTTAAATTTTTTAGGTCTCAAAAAAAGAATATCTCTTAAAAAAGCTCAAAAAATTTCTCAAAAAATTATAAATTATTTAAGCGTTAAATTTTCCAAAATTGAAATTATCCCTCTTGGAAGTCTCCGTCGTCAATCAAAAACAATAGGGGATATTGATATTGCCGCCAAAAGCAACGACAGTGAAAAAATTTTAAATTATTTTGTCAACTATCCCGACAGACTTCAAATTATAAACAAAGGCAATAAAAAAGCTTCCATTTTAATTAAAGATAATATTCGAGTCGATATAATGGTCCAACCAGATCAAAATTTTACCTCATTAGTCCAGCATTTTACTGGTTCTCGTCAACACAACATCAATCTGCGAAAACACGCTTTAAATATGGGATTTTCGATCTCTGAATATGGCATAAAAAACCTAAAAACAGGTAAAATTAATACTTTTAAAAATGAAGAAAAACTTTATAATTTTTTAAAACTTTGCTACATTGAACCAACCAAAAGAACTGGTGAAAATGAAATTGAAATTGCTCAAAAATGCTATAATGAATCTATCAAACATTAAAAGTTAATTTAAAACATGATTTACACCATAATTCTCGTCCTTGCGATTGCTTTTTTACTTTTCAGTTTTTACAACAAGTTTAAAATCCTTCAAATTAGAATCAAAGCCTCTATTCAAGAAATTGGTAACCAATTAAAACGACAAGCCGATTTAATTCCTAATCTCGTTAATTCTGTTAAAGGTTTCATGACTCACGAAAAAGGAATCTTTGACCAACTAACTGAAGCTCGAAAATCAATTGATAATGCCGTTAATACTAATGATCAAAAGTCTATTGATAAATCCCAAGAATTAATTAATAAAGTTCTTGGATCAATCAAAGTCATCATGGAAAGCAATCCTGAAATTAAATCCTCTGAACTAGTTTCCAATTTAATGAACGAACTTCGCGACACTGCCGATAAATTAATGTATGCCCGAAGAACCCTAATTGATCTCACCGCCGATTACAACACTTCTATTTCCACCATCCCTGGAATTTGGATTGCTCAAATTTTTGGTTTCAAACCAGAAGTTGGATTAGAAACCCCAACAGATTCTAATCAACTCAAAGTTTCAAAAGAAGAAACTAAAAATCCGGAAGTTAAATTATAAATCAAGTCCCTCTTGCCAAAGAGGGATTTAGGGAGATTGTTTTTTATGATAAATATTTATGAACAAGTCGCTCGAAATAAATTTAGATCAGGTTTAATTATTAGCCTATTTATAGGTTTTATTTTAATAGCAGTTTATTTAATCTCTCAAGCTTTTGGTTACGGTAACGAGTTTATGATTTTTGCCTTAATTATTTCCTGCACCATGTCTGGCGTCAGTTATTTTTGGGGTGACCAAATCGTCATTGGTCTAAACAAAGCTAAACCAGCCAATCGTCAAGATTATTTTGATTTTTATACTGTCACTGAAAATTTAAGTTTGGCTAATAATATTCCCATGCCCAAAATTTATATCATTGAAAGTTCCGCTATAAATGCTTTCGCCACTGGACGAGACCCTCAACATTCTCTGGTTTGTGCCACTACTGGACTTTTGGAAAAACTAAACCGTACTGAACTTGAAGCTGTCATTGGCCATGAACTTTCCCATATAAAAAATTACGACATCCGTTTAATGATGATCGTTAGTATTTTAATTGGCACACTTTCAATCATTATTAACTCAGCCACCAGAATTTCATTTTTTGGCGGTCGTAACCGAGATAACGACAACAATAATGGCGTTATTGCCATTATTGGTTTAATTTTAATTATTTTTGCCCCAATCATTGCCCAACTAATTCAATTAGCCATTTCCCGACGGCGTGAATTTTTGGCCGATGCTATGTCGGTAAAATTAACTCGTCAACCTCAAGGTTTAATTGACGCTCTAAAAAAAATATCGAAAGATTCTAATAAACTAGAAACTGCCTCCACTGCCACTGCTTCCCTTTACATTAATAATCCATTTAAGGGAAATAAAGTTGCCAGTCTTTTTTCTACCCACCCCCCAATAGAACAAAGAATCGCCGCTCTGGAAAAAATGCTTTAAAATAACTCATGGCTAATTTTGTTCATCTTCATGTCCACACTGAATATTCTCTTCTTGACGGTCTCACTAAAATCAAAAAACTAATTCCCGCCATTAAAGAAATGGGGATGGATTCTATTGCTATTACCGATCACGGCAACATGTACGGCGTTATTGAATTTTATAAAGCTTGTAAAAAAAATGACATCAAACCTATTATTGGTTGTGAAGTTTATCTTGCTCCCAATGGTCGTCTCGATAAATCAAACAGTAATCGCCGGAATCACCATTTAATCTTGTTGGCTAAAAATAATCAGGGTTACAAAAATTTAATGAAAATGGTCAGTATCGGACACATTGAAGGTTACTATTATAAACCGCGAATTGATTGGGAAATATTAAAACAATATCATGAAGGTCTAATTTGTAATAGTGCTTGTGTCGAGGGAGAAATCGCTCAATTAATATTAGACGATAATTACGAAAAAGCTAAAACCCGGGCTAAAGAATTTCAAGAACTTTTTAAAGAAGACTATTATCTCGAAATTCAACGTCATCCCGGATTAAAAGATCAAGATAAAGCTAACGAAGGAATCATTAAAATTAGTCGAGAATTAGGTATTCCTTTAATAGCTGCTAACGATGCTCATTATCTTAAAAAGGGTGATGCCTTCGCTCAAGATGTTTTAATGATGATTAATACCCAAACAACTATTAATGACTCCAAAAGATTAAGTATGTTTAGCGTTCCTGATTTTTACATCAAAACACCCGAAGAAATGTATCAACAGTTTTCTGATGTTCCAGATGCATTAGAAAATACTGTAAAAATAGCCGAAAAATGCGATATTGAAATCGAACTAGGTAATTGGTATTTTCCAAAATTCAAATTACCAAAAGGCAAAAGCGCTGAAGAAACACTTCAAGAATTAGTTTTTAAAAGCGTCAAAGAATATTACGGTAACAATTTAAATAAAGAAACAACTGAACGTCTCAATTATGAATTGGAAATAATCTGTTCAAAAGGCTACGCCGCTTATTTCTTAATCATGCGAGATTTCATCCAATGGACCGAGGAAAATGACACTTCTACCAACACCAGAGGTTCAGCTGGCGGTTGTTTGGTTGCTTTTGTTTTAGGCATCACCTCTGTTGATCCTCTAATCTATCAATTACCTTTTGAAAGATTTTTAAACAAAGATCGTCCGTCTCCTCCAGATATTGATCTCGATATTGCTGACGATAAACGACAAGGAATGCTTTATCATATCATCGACCAATATGGTCAAGAAGCTGTCGCTCAAATATGTACTTTTGGCCGAATGATGGCTAAAAATGCCGTCCGTGATACCGCTCGTGTTTTAGGTTATGAATATGCTTTTGCCGATAAAATCAGCAAATTAATTCCTATGGGATCTCAAGGTTTTCCTATGTCTTTGGAAAAAGCTCTTGACACCACTCCTGAATTAAAAAATCTTTACGACACTGATCCAGACACTAAAAAAGTTATTGAAATGGCTAAACAAATTGAAGGTTGTGCTCGTCAAATTGGAGTTCATGCCTGTGCAGTCGTTATTTCTCCCTCTACTATTAACGATTTTTCTCCCAGCCAAAAAGAAACTGGCGGAGATAAAATTATTACTCAATATGAAATGCACGCCGCCGAAGATGTTGGTTTAATCAAATTTGATATTCTCGGAATCAGAAATCTCTCCTTTTTAGGTCAAGCCGTAGTTAATGTCAGAAAAACTCAAAATATTGAAGTTAATCTAAGAAAAATTCCACTTGACGACAAAAAAACTTTCGACATGCTCTCTCGAGGCGACACCATGGGTGTCTTTCAATTAGCCGGAGAGGGGATGACTAAATGGATTAAAGAACTAAAACCAAATCGAGTTGAAGATTTAATGGCTATGGTTGCTCTTTACCGTCCCGGACCAATGGCTATTATTCCTGAATATATTGCCCGCAAAAATGGTACCGCCGAAGTTTCCTATTTTGACCCCAAAATGGAAAAATTCTTAAAAAGTTCTTACGGTTTATTAGTTTATCAAGATGACTGTTTGTATACCGCTATTGAACTTGCTGGCTACAATTGGACTGAAGTTGATAAATTTAGAAAAGCCATTGGTAAAAAAGTACCTGAAGAAATGGCCATTCAAAAAGAAAAATTTATCAATGGTTGTATTTCAAATGGTTATACCAAAGAAAAAGCAGAAGAGATATTTAGCTACATTCAACCATTCACTTCTTATGGATTTAACAAGGCTCACGCCGCTTCCTATGGCATGCTTTCCTATCGCACTGCCTACATGAAAGCTAATTTCCCAGTTGAATATATGTGTGCTCTTTTAACTGCCGAATCAGATGATTCCGATAAAATCACAGCTGGAGTTACAGAATGCCGTCAAATGGGCATAATTATCAGCCCTCCTGATATTAATAAATCTGGCAGTGGATTTGAAATGGAAAAAAACGAAGATTCAATTGAAAAATTAGCCATTCGTTTTGGTCTTAGTGGTATCAAAAACGTCGGTGAAGCCGCCATTGAAAATATCGTCAATGAAAGAAATACTAACGGCCCCTTTATTAGTTTTAATGATTTTTGTCTCCGTGTCGATTCCCAAAAAATTAATAAAAGGGTTTTGGAAAGTCTAATTAAAGTTGGAACAATGGATCAATTTGGTGAAAGAAATGCAATTTTAACCTCTCTTGAAAAAATCAGAAGTGATTGTGACAAACTGAACGCTAAAAAAAATAATGGACAATTTAGCCTTTTTGATGCTCCAACCGAAGATAACACCAAGATTGTTGCTCCGCCTGATATTTTTGAACAAGTCACCCCAATGACTGAAAATGAACGGTTAAACTTAGAAAAAGAACTGCTCGGCATTTTTATTACCGAAAACCCCATCAGTAAAATACTTGCTCCTTTTCAAACTCTTGGACTTCCTAAAATATCCGAAATTCTCCAAAAGGGAGCTGACATTCCAATTAAAATAGCTGCTTCTTTAACCAAATTAAAAATGATTCGCACCAAAAAAAATAATTCCAAAATGGCTTTTCTTTCTCTTGAAGATGAAACTGGAAAAA
>CAYSME010000043.1:0-1188 GCA_964432085.1 uncultured Gammaproteobacteria bacterium
TTAGGCGTTGGCGAGGCAATAGTAGGCGCCTTTGGTGGAACCACGTTTTTCAACAGCACCAGTGTCGACTAATTTTTTAAGATCGCGCCAAATGGTGTCGTCGGAGACCATAGGAAGAAGTTGTTGAGCATCGGGCATTCTTAATCCACCAAATTGTTGCATATATTCAACTAGTTTTATTTGTCGTTCGGTTAAATGAATTTGTTTGCC
This sequence comes from uncultured Gammaproteobacteria bacterium, assembly GCA_964432085.1. Lineage (GTDB taxonomy): Bacteria > Patescibacteriota > Microgenomatia > UBA12405 > UBA12405 > WARW01. The sequence goes on from CAYSME010000043.1 coordinate 211, forward strand.
ACCAAGTTTTTGTTTTAATTTAATGTCACGTGATAGAGATTGAACTTTATCTTTAACACGGGATAATTCAATGGATACGGCTTCAGTGAAGTAACTGATCCAATTAGTTAAATCTCGTTTAAAAATGTCCGAGTTTTGTTCATGAGTTGATTGAAGAGTGTTGTAATAAACTTCAGCGTTTCTGTCGAAGTATTCTTCCAAAGAAAAAAGACGACGAATATCATAACCTTCGACGTATAGAGGTAGCATGGCGAAAGCACGACTGACCCGACCATTACCTTCAATAAATGGATGGATGGCAACTAAAATGTATTGAGAAATGGCAGCTCGGATGGCTGGATGAATTTCTCGGGAAGATGGGCTATTTAACCAATCAATAAAATCAGTAATTAAATATGGAACTTCAATGGCCGGAGGTGGACGATGGGCAATTTCGCCGGTGCGAGTATTTTTTAAAACTACCTGTTGGTGACGGTATTTACCACAATCGATTTCAGGAATAATTTTAGCGGTGGTTAATTCATGAATTCTTTTAACAATAGTTTCACTGTAGAAAAATGGTCGATTTTTACCGTCTGAAAAAGCAGGAACAGTTTTTTCTTCTGGAAGAGGCATATTAGCATCGTAAAGAGACCATAGTTCTTCTAAATAGGAAACAACATTTCGATAATTAATTACCTCTTGAATGTCGCGATCAGTGGCGGTAATTTTTTGACCTTCTACTAATTTGGCTACTTCTTGATAAGTTAAATCGTTGCCTTCAATTCTGGTACCAAAATGAACGGTTCTAATAACTGCTTCTTGTTGAAATTGTTTTTCGTAAGCCGGTATTAATGGAGCTTCATCAATAACAGCCTTGGCGCCTTCGATGGTGCCAATGTTTTTGAGAATTTGATTATTGATTGAAAATACCGGATAAAACATCTGGTTAAATTATAACACTTTTTTAAAAATCAATAAGGGGAAAATGCGGAAATT
>CAYSME010000043.1:1288-5747 GCA_964432085.1 uncultured Gammaproteobacteria bacterium
TTTAGGATCGACATTGGCATTGATCATTTCAATGGATTTGATTATTTTTTCGATAAGATTGGATGTTTTTTGGTTTGGATTGTTAATTAATTCTTGTTGTAAAAAGTGAAGTTCATTTTCTAATAAAGGCAAAATATCGTCTTTGTTTTTACCGAGAGTTTCTGAGAGAGATAAATCTTTAATTAAATTATTGGTAATAATAATCTGGGATGAGGGCGAGTCACGCCTCGCCCCTACAATCTTGATGGTTTGGCAACGAGAAATAATGGTAGGTAGGATACTTTTAATTTTATTAGTGGAAAGAATTATATAATTATCTTGGCCTGGTTCTTCTAAAATTTTAAGTAAAGCATTTTGAGCTTCAGTGTTTAAATTTTGGGCTTCTAAAATAATTATGAGTTTGCTTTGATGAGAAAAAGGTTTTTGAGAGAGAAAATTACTGATTTTTCTGATTTGATCAATCCCCCACCCTGAATTTTGATCGATCAATAAAATGTCTGGGTTATTTTCATTAAATTTATGATTCAATTCAGAACAAATCTGATTGATTTTATTGTTAATTGTTTCTTTATCTTGGGCAATAATTAAGCTTGATGGAAAGAGATTCATAGCGTATTATGATTATATACTATGAATGGTTCTGCCCCAAAAATATATAAGAACTTAAAGGAGATCCTTTTTGAAAAGGGTTTAATTAATCAGGAAAAGGTTGAAGAAATTAAATTAAGACAGCTTAAAACCGGAGAGACAGAGGAAGAAGTGATTAAGGCTTTACGATTGGTTTCTGATATGGATTTTGTTAAAGCAAGAGCGGATTTTTTGAGAGTGCCGTTTGTTGATTTGGAAACAATTGGATTTTCTCCAGAGGCTTTAACTTTGGTCCCAGAAAGTGTGGCTCAAAAATATAATATAGTCCCCTATGATTTGGATCCTAAAAATAAAACTTTATCGGTGGCAATGGTTAATCCATTAGATTTGGAAACTATTGAATTTTTAGAGAAGAAAACAAATCTAAAAATAAATGTGGCTATTGCTTTGGAAAAACAAATTGTTTCCTTCGTTAAGGAGAAATATATCAGAGAAAAAAACATTACATCAGAAGTGACAAGAGCTTTAGACGAGAGAAAAGATGAAGAAAAAGTGACTAAGTTAGCTGAAGAAAAAGTAGCAGTTGAGGCGCCAGTAGCAAAAATTGTGACTACTATTTTGGAGTATGCGGTAAGATCAAGGGCTTCTGATGTGCATATTGAGCCACAAGAAGATAATGTGAGAATTAGATATAGAATTGATGGAATTCTACAGGAAAAATATTTGTTACCGCGAAATGTTCATGATGCGGTGGTGTCGAGAATTAAAATTTTGGCTGGTTTAAAGATTGATGAGAAAAGAATGCCTCAAGATGGAAGATTTTTCTTTACTACTGATGGTAACGATGTGGACTTGCGGGTGTCGACTTTACCAACAACATATGGTGAAAAGGTGGTGATGCGTTTACTTAAAAAATCTCAGAAGGTACCAACATTACAAGATTTGGGTCTAAGAGGTTTGGCTTTGAAAAATTTAATGAGTTCAATTCAGAGACCGCATGGAATTATTATTATTTGTGGTCCTACTGGTTCCGGTAAAACAACAACTTTGTATTCAATTTTGGATATTGTGGCAACATCAAGGGTTAATGTGGTGACAATTGAAGATCCAGTGGAATACCAAATGAAAGGAGTTAATCAAGTGCAAGTGAATGTACAGGCTGGGTTAACTTTTGCTTCAGCATTAAGATCTTTTTTGCGTCAGGATCCAAACGTGATAATGGTGGGAGAAATTCGTGATTCGGAAACAGCAGATTTGGCTATTAATGCGGCCTTAACGGGTCATTTAGTTTTTTCGACTTTACATACTAATGATGCCTCTGGTGTGCCACCACGATTATTGGATATGGGCTGTGAACCATTTTTGTTAGTATCTTCACTAAATTGTGTGGTGGGTCAGCGGGTATTAAGAAGAGTGTGTAAGGATTGTGTGGGTGAAATGGAAATTCCATCGGATAAGATGCAGGAACTGAAAACTACTTTAGGTCCAATTTATGACATGATTGAAGATAAATTTAAAAAGGAAGGAAAAAAGATGATGTTACCGAAAATTGTTGGTTGTGAGAAATGTAATAATACTGGATATTTAGGCAGAGTTGCTATTTATGAGGTAATGCCTATTTCTGAAAAATTGAGTAAATTAATAATTAGTAAAGCATCAGCTTCTGATATTCAGAAATTAGCAATGGAAGAGGGTATGTTGTCGATGAAACAAGATGGTTATGTGAAAGTTTTAGAAGGAGTAACCAGTATGGATGAAGTTATTAGAGTGGCACAATATTAGTTAATAAAAAATATGAATGAAAAAATGGAAGAAATTTTAAAATATGCGGTAAGTAAAAAAGCTTCTGATATTCATTTAATTCCAGAGGTGTCACCAAAGATTAGAATTAATGGTGAACTTTTAAGCGTTGAAGGAGATGAAAATATAATAGGAAATGAAGTTAGTGAAATGGTACTTTCTCTTTTAAGACCAGAGCAATTGGAAATTTTTAAAACTGAAAAAGAATTAGATTTTTCATTTGAAGCGGTGGATGTTCGTTTCAGAGCTAATGTTTATTTACAAAAAGATAAACCGGCTTGTGCGTTGAGATTAATTTCATCGGAAGTTTCAACTTTTGAAGAGTTGGGAATTCCAAATATTTTGAAGGATTTTACTAAGATCAAGCAAGGATTTGTGTTGGTGACTGGTCCGACTGGACATGGAAAATCAACAACAGTGGCGGCGATGTTGGAAGAAATTAATAAAAATATTGGCGGACATATTGTGACAATAGAAGATCCAGTGGAATATTTGATTAAGCCAGAAAAAGCAATTGTTTCTCAAAGGGAAATGGGTGGTGACACTAATAGTTTTGATGCTGCTTTAAGATCCTGTTTAAGACAAGATCCAAATGTGGTATTTATCGGAGAAATGAGAGATTTAAAATCAGTTTCTTCGGCTTTAACAATTGCAGAGACTGGACATTTAGTTTTTTCGGTTTTACACACAAATTCAGCATCGCAGACAATTGATAGAATAGTAGACATTTTTCCAGAAGGATCAAAGGAAAATGTTAGAGTTCAATTATCAACAGTAGTAACAGCTATTATTTCGCAAAGATTGGTTCCAGCAATTAATGGTGGAAGAATTCCGGTTTTTGAAATTTTAATTGCTACTCCGGCAGTAAAAAATGTGATTAGAGAAGGAAAGTCTTTTATGATTGATAATATTATTCAAACAAGTTCTGACGTGGGAATGATTAGTTTTGATACTTATATGGCAAAATTAGTTTTAGATGGAAAAGTTTCTGAAGAAGTGGCAATGAATTATGCAACTAATGCAGTTGAATTACAGAGTAAACTTAGACGCCAAAAAATATGACGAAGTTTTTTTATAAAGCTAAAGATTGGAATGGAAAGACAATTAAAGGAGCTTTAGATTCGCAAGATAAAAACGCAGCGGTGGAATCGATAAAAGGTAGTGGTTTGGTTCCATTGTCGGTGGTAGCTGAAAGCACTTCGGTTTTTAACGATATTTATAAAAAACTTTTTTCGAGGATTAAATTAAAACAGATTTCTAATTTTACGAGGCAATTATCGACGATGATGAATTCTGGTTTAGCTTTGACTGATGCTTTGTCACTTTTAAAGAATCAGACAGACAGAAAAAGTTTAATGTTTGAAGTTTTAAGTTATGCTTTGGAAACGGTTCAGGGAGGACATTCATTAGCAGATGGTTTAGGAAAATATAAAAAGAATTTTGGAGAGGCTTATATTGCTTCAATTGAAGCTGGTGAGGAAGGTGGAGTGTTAGAAGAAGTATTAACAAAATTGGCTGATACTTTGGAAAAACAGAGTGAATTTAGCAGTAAGGTTAAAGGGGCAATGATTTATCCAGTGATTGTTATCGTGGGAATGTTAATAGTGGTGGTTATTATGATGGTTTATGTAATTCCAAAACTAATGTCTTTATATACTGACTTTGGAGCAAAAATGCCACAATCGACACAAATTTTAATGTCGATGTCAAAATTTATGACTAATTTTTGGTTTTTGATACCAATAATAGTGATAGGTGGTTTTGCAATTTTAAAAATAGGTAATCAGAATGCCAATTTTAGATTAAAAAAAGACACTTTAAAATTACGAATTCCAATTTTGGGGACACTGACAGAAAAAACTATTTTAGCAGACACTATTAGAACTATGTCGATGCTTTTGTCGGCGGGAATTCCCTTAGTGGAAGCATTAAAAATTGTGTCGAGTATTGCGGCCAATGAACTTTTTAAAGGAGCTTTTTTAAAAATTTCGGAAAGAGTCCAAAAAGGTTTTAGTATTGCTAATTCTTTTGAAGAGACTGGTGTTTTCCCGGTGATTATTAACCAAATGGT
>CAYSME010000044.1:0-5693 GCA_964432085.1 uncultured Gammaproteobacteria bacterium
CAGCAGCGGGGTTCGGTTTTATGATAAAAAACCTCAACAGGATAATGACACCAATTAATAAAAAACAGAAGACTATTAATAATGTTTTGTATGATAATTTTTTCATAAAACCCCTTGGTACTTCGTACCACCTTCCCCTTGACAGGGGACCTTTAGATAATGATTTTGAGCCTCCCTGTCAAGGGAGGTGGATTCCGACAAAGTCGGAAGACGGAAGGTTTTTAAAAAAATATAAAACCCCTCTCCCGATAAATCGACATCTCCCCTTAAAGAAGGGGAGCTTTTAAATGAGGTGCCCGTAGGGCGGAGGGTTTTAATATGCACTAAATAAGTTTACTATAAATTTCAAATCCTCACTCCGGATAAACCGGGATCTCTCCTTATCCCTCCAGAGGCGGGCAGGCAAGGAGAGAAGTCTTTGAATTTTTTGTAGAGACGTTCTGCAGAACGTCTCTACATGGATTAACCACCAAAAAACCCGCCGAAGCGGGTTTGTTTGTTCAGTGACTATTTGGCATAGTACACAGAGACTCGACAAGTATATGTTATTAAACATACAAATAATGTCAAAAGATGTGGACCCACCTTCGCCGAGGCTTCGGTGGGTAAACTTGACGGGAGTCGAACCCGCTCATCTATTTTTGATTAAAAACCCTTTGGTACTTCGTACCACCTTCCCCTTGACAGGGGACTTTTTATTTTTGAAAAATTTTAATAAGCCTCCCTGTCAAGGGAGGATGTCACGAAGTGACAGGTGGGTTTTGAATTATTTAATGGAAATGCTTAATTTAGCGTCGAGGGCAGTGGCAACTTTTTTGAGAAAAGCAAGAGAGGGATTATAGTTGCCGGATTCTAAACGAGAGAGGGCTGATTGTTTGGTACCCATCTTTTCGGCTAATTGCTTTTGAGAAAGATTTTTTTCGATACGTTTTTTAATAATAGCTTCGATTATTTCATATTCAGGTCCAAGTCGATCATATTCGGCTTTTATTTCGGGGTCTTTAAGAGCTTCTTTTTTAAACTCAGAAAAAGGAACTAAATTTATTTCAAATGTTTTTTTCATTAGTTAATATAACTTATATGTTATGTGTTTGTCAATAACTTAATTCTTTTAAGAGCGGTTCGGATATCTTGGCGAGGTGTTTTTTGGGATTTTTTAATGATGTAATGAACAAAAACTATTTTATTTTAATGAAAGCAATAAAAAAGACGAACTTCCTGTTTTCCATGGATACGAAGTTCATAAAAATTTTGAGAAATTTTTTTGGAATAAGGCATGCCTAGATTTTTACCGTATGTTTCTAATAAATCTGTTGATTTTATAATTTTGGATACAGTTGATTCATTTAATGAATAAACCGATTTTTTAATTTGTGAATTTATAAAAAATGTTTGCATGTAATTATTATTACATAATTTAAACTACAATTAAATTAAAAACCCGTCTTGTTCCCGCAGTGGCGGGACAGGCGCCGAAGGGGTTAGGGGTAGATTTTGAGACAGGGGTGGGTTTTAATTAAAATTAACCGCCCCGCCGTTATATAAAGTTTTTATTTGTTCCGAGGTTAAGGCGTAATTATAAATGCGGACATCATCAATTTGACCGGAGAAAAAATAAAAATCAGATCTAGTAATTTGTAGTGAAGAAGAGTTTTGGATAATGTCACCTGATCTTGTTTGTTCACCTTTTTTAATTCCGTTGATAAAAATATATTCTTTGCCTGCATTTTTATCATATTTATAAACATAGTGTGACCACTTATTAATTGGTAGATCTCCATTATTATTTGAAAAAAAGTTACCATTCCCATTTTGTACTAATAATTTTCCACTACTATTTACAGCATGGCTTCCAATATCGGCAGATGCTGATTTATAAAGAAAGACTCGATAGTTATTTGATGTACTTCCATCCCAATATAGCCATAATGAAACGGTAATACTTGACCAGTCGGTAGTAGATATATCTCCCGTTTGGACGTAATCATCATTTCCATCAAAATTTAAACTAGAATTTAGTTTACCGGTGGCGCCGTTGGTCCAGGCGGCGGAGGTGCCAACTTGACAAGTGCCAAGAGAATTTTGGGTGCCGGAAGGGCCAATGTTTATTGATCCGGTGTTGCCAACACCGCTCCAATCATAAGCAATATTTCCTTGACATTCGTCGAATTTCCACCAGCCAACTGGTCCGCCTTTGTTGTAGTCGTAGGCGATTTGGGCAGGGGTGCGAGCATAATTGTAGATTTTAACGTGGTCAATTTTGCCATTAAAAGAAATATTTCTGTCTGGTCTTAAATCACTGATGGTTAATTTATCAGTTACACCCCAAGAAGTATTACTGGCAGTAAAAGAGGTTTTTCCGACCCCATTTATATAAATAGTGGCTATGCTATTTTGGATAGCAGAAACAGCAATGTGATACCACTTATTGATTTGAATATTAGCTCCAACTGTTTCTCCGTAGGTTAAGGCACCAGCAAAGGCGGAAGCTCTAATTTCTCCATTACGTAAAGTGATCCAAATTGGATATCGACTACCATCAGCTGAAGCAGCCATAATGGTGTAACCATAACTAGAATGTACACCGATTCCACTTATACTATTGGGATAAATCCAAGCTTCGGCAGTATAACTTGATGGGGCTACAGTAGGATATTGTGTGGCAACATAAACACTGGATGATTCACCATTAAAATTTAAAGCTTTTCCAATTTTTCCTTGAACCCATGAAGGAGAGTTGACTAAAGTACCATTGTTGTTATTGCCGCTGGTATCGATAATACTAGTGCCGATGCCTTCATCCATTTTCCATTCAGCGATGGGGGAGGCGCAATAGGTAGTATCGCCAGGAATGCAATATTCTAGTGAGGTAGTTGTGGAGCCGATGGTTTGAGAGGTTTGACCGAACTGTAGGGTAGAATTGGCGTTGTAGTCTTGTTTAACTTCGTCGTCAGTGAGAGCGTAATTATAGAATTTAAATTCATCTAAAAGTCCATTAAAAAAAGAAGAAGAATGATTATAAGTTGTTCCAAGATAGAACCCAGACGAATTACTAGTACCTGTAATTAATATGGTTGTTGGATCAAGAATACCATTAATGTAAAACTTAACTGAATTTCCGTCGTAAATTAGAGTAGCTTGATTCCAGTCGTTTGATCTAAATGTATTGGTTGATATTTTGTAGCCTGATGTTCCAGTTGAGGTTTGTACATACCACTGTAATTTTGTTGTTCCAGAATAGGCTAAAATGGCTCTGTTAGTACCTGCACCCCAATAAATTCTTTGTCCATCTGTTATTGATGTTCCGGGTTTAAACCAGACACTAATAGAAAATGAATCAGTTGATGGAAATGTGGCTGTTTGAACATAATCATTTGAACCATCAAAGTTTAAAGCTTTACCAGATTTTCCTTCATTTGTCCAAGTTGGTGCTGAATTACCAGGGGCTAAACTGCCATTTAATGCAGTACTTCCAACTCCTGAATTATAAATAGTGGTGCCGTTGCCTTCGTCGAATTTGTAATAAGCTAGAATGGATTTGGTCGATGCGGCAGGAGCACCGGAATTCATGTCTTCTACAATTTGTTTTTGGGTGCGAGCGTAGCTATAGATTTTAAATTCATCAATTAAACCATTGGCGTAAGTGGCAGTGCTGTAAGGGAAAGCTAATATGCTTTGATTGTAAACTATACTTCCGGTAGTAATAGTACTGCCAACATTTATTCCATCTAAATAAACTGTTTTTAATTTTGTATTGTTATCTAAAGTTGCCGCAATATGATGCCATTCACCCCAAGTTATGGCTTTGGAAGAATAAAGATCGCCTGGAGAAGACCCATTTAATCTAAAATAGGGATAACCAGATGCGCTTATTTCAAAACTATATCCAAACCATTTAGTAAAAAGGATTTGTCTATCGCCGGTGCTATTTAGTTTTACCCATCCTTCTATAGTTATCGATTGTGGCTCTAAAAGAGAAGAATGGGCCACTGTTACTCGATCGTCAATGTGATCGAGAGTTAAACAACCTCCAATTTTACAATAGCCTCCAGATTTCCAAACGGCATTACCAACAATTGTTCCATTTAAGTTGTTGCCACTTTTATCTTTGGCGGTAGACCCTGATCCATCATCGAATCCCCAATAACCCACTGGTCCAGGGGCATATTCATATAACGCCGAAACTTCGGTGGGGGAAAGGGCACGGTTGTAAATACGAACTTGTTGTATTTTCCCATCAAAGGTTCTATCAAGATTACCTCTGTTACCGATTATTAGATTATTTAATGTGTCGTCGTAGGGGGTTGTTGTTAATGTTCCTATTGATGAATATGAGGTCTCGATTCCATTAATGTAAATGTGTGCGCGTTTATCATTATTATTACTGAAGGTTACTGTTATATGTTGCCATTTATTGAGAGAAATAGAACTATTAGCGGTCCAAGTTTCTTTTGCAGAACTATCCCAAAAAGCGAATGAGAGTCGTTCTTGTCCTCCGGAATTGTAGACAAAAAGAGCTTTGTAATAACCGTCATTACTATCTTTTCCTATGATTCTTCCGTAATTTCCTTCTCCCCATCCGGTTGGATAAATATAAGCTGACCAAGTAAATTCTGTTAAATTATTAAAACTAGGAGATGTTCCGCAATCAATATAGTCATCGATGTTATCGAAACTATAAGCTTGTCCTATTAGACCATTAGCGATAGTGGCGCCGTTTACTGTTCCATTATTTCCATTTCCACTATAATCGTTTGCATTGCCGTTTAAGGGATACCAGGCGACTAATCCATCTGATAAATTTATTCCACCATTAGATGAGCCCATGTTGACTCCGGAACCGGATAATGAACCACGAGAATTGTAGTCTTGTTTGATTTGATCGGCGGTGCGGGCGTAGGGATAGATTTTCGGTTCGTCGATTAAACCGAGAAATTGATATCCGCCATAATTTCCAATTAATAAACTACTTGTTGGATTGTCGGGGATTGAAGTTTCAGAAATTGGACTTTTATCTAGCTTTCCATCAACATAAAATTTGATATATTCATTATCGTAAGTAACAGCAACATGGTGCCATTTATTATCATTTAGTGGAGTGTTGCCATAAAATGTTTTTGCTGTACCTCCACTTGAAAATCTGAAATCTAGTAAACCGGTTGATGCTCTTAAATTAAACCAGTAGTTTCTGTTGGTACTACTAGTTGCTTTACTAATTATACTTCTGTAAGTGCTGATGTCTGAACTTGCTTTTATCCAAGCTTGAAGTGTAAATGTTTGTAAATATGGAACACTATTATTAGTGATATTGGAGTTATTAAAATTTAAACATTTTCCCGAAATACATTGTGATTCGTCGCTCCAAGTGGCGCCGGAAATTGTGCCGTTGTTTTGATTTGAAGTGGAGTCGTAGGCGGTGGTGCCGACGCCTTCATCGAATTTCCAATAGGCAATTGGGCCGCCGCCGGCTTCTTCAGATTGGAGAGAAGTATTTAAGTTTGTTATGAGTGTAATTTCATTTTCTTTTATCCATACATTTATCTCTTGAAATTTTCTTGGAGTTAAACCTAGCCCACTTTCGATGGGATAGTCATCATTCATGTGTGAATTATAATTACCATATCCCCAGTCGGAGACACTTATACCCACGCCGGAAACAGTCCCGAGATACATATAAGAGTCGGTTGGTTGAG
>CAYSME010000045.1:0-2099 GCA_964432085.1 uncultured Gammaproteobacteria bacterium
CACCAGGTGCTGGATATTACTTATCTATACAATCCATTGGAACTTTGCATTACGAAAACCGAGCCGATAATAATGATGGTCCTTTCATTAAAAGTAATAGTTCTTACACCGATTCTAAATGGCACAACCTCATTATAACTGTCGATATTTCTTCAAAAACTGCAAAAATGTATATAGATGGACAATATCATAAAGAGGACGTTTATACTGGAAATTTACTCAACCAAAACACTAATTTAACTATCGGAGGACAAGGATCTAGTTATAGTTTCAATGGCCAAATCGACGACGTACGTATCTACAACTACGCCCTCACCGCTGAACAGATAAAGACTATTTACAATAATGGTGCTATTAACTTCAACTAACCCAGAACAAGCCTGCCCCGCTACTGCGGGGTGAAACAAATTTATAACGGCGGAGCAGTGTCATTTAATTAAAACCCTCCGCCCTCCGTGTACCTCCCTTGCATGCCCGCCTCTGGAAGGACAGGGAGGCTTAATCTTAAACAATAAAATAAAGGTCTCCTGTCAAGGAGAAGGTGGTACGACTTGCCTGCCGACAGGCATGGAGTACCAAGAGGTTTAAAAACAAATTAAATGGGTTTGATAAATCAAACCCCTACTTTCAAACCCTAGGGGCCAGGCATGCCTGGCCCCTACAAAATTCCCATTCTTATTCATGTAGAGACGCCCCGCGGGGCGTCTCTAGAAACTTAAAATGCGTCTCTACAAAATTTAAAAATAAGTGAATTTTATTACTTGCTTTTTGTTCTAATAAATATTACAATATAATCAAGCGACCAGGTAGAATACTGACCTTCATGTATACCACATGAACATAAATATTCAATTAATACCGGGTCCTTTTTTTACTCATAAATTCAGATAAAAACGCCATTTTATTTGCAATATCCCCAGATAAAACATTATATTCTGCCTTATTTTTTCTAAAACTTGTGATTGCTATTTTGTGAACTTGGCTTTGCTTTCCAACCAAAACAAAATTAATATCATGGTTTGTAATAGCAACTCCTTTAAATCTATTTATTAATTGAATTATGTAACTTTTTATTAAATCATTTTGACCCGGATATTCTATATCGATAAACACAATATGATTTTTAACTTTATACTTAACTAATAATTCGTAAATCAAAATTGAAAATAATTGAAACGTAAAAATCTTTGGACGATTTTGTTCTCTAAATATTTTCAACAGTTTTCTTTTTTCAACCGCTTTAATCAATATTGATCCATTTATTTCATTTGAAAAAGCCAACACTGTATTTTTTGATGTATCTTCAATTTTTCCAGACTGATCAATAAATAATTTCATAAGTTAACTTTATCACAAAACAAAAACCCCATCAATCTACCCTATAACATTTCTTTGCTATATACCTCACATAAACTTTTTCCACAAGCCTTTTTCAAAAATAAATCAACCAAATTACCCTACTCTACAACCCCATTCAACCCTCCTCCTGGTCCTAGCAAATCTCTTAATCACCTGCTAATAAAAATCAAATAAATACATCAAAAATAAACAATTAAAAACACACTATCTTAAAATTCCAAAACAAAAATTAAACCCATAAAAAGTCCCTCTTGCTTGCCCGCCTTTGGTGGGTCAAAGAGGGATTTAGGGAGATTTGGTTTATTTAAACGTCACCGTTAACGATTTTGGCAAATATGCTCCATCCACCATCGCCATCAAATTATACTGTCCAGCCACGGTAGAAGTCACCTCAAACGTCGCCTGACCCATACTGTCAGTTATCTTTTGATATATTCCTATTCCCGACAATTCAACTGTTTTACCCTTAATCCCCTTGCCTTCACTGTCCAGCACAAAAACGTTCACCACACACTTCTCCTCTCCATCTGCATCAGCCATTATCTTCTGGCCAATCAATATTGAATTCTTAATTGAAACCTTTTGAGCCGATCCAGCCTTGGTTAACGTCACCAAAGCTCTAGGAACCAAACTTGTTCCCAGATAAACCAACAGCGCCAACCCTACTAAAAAACCAATCCCACTAAAAAGCATCTTATTTTTAGTATTCATATTTAAATAAATAATATCACAAATAAAAA
>CAYSME010000045.1:2199-5488 GCA_964432085.1 uncultured Gammaproteobacteria bacterium
AACCACATTAATTGCTAATACTTTATTTTTATCAATTTTAACCTATCTTTAGACTTATTTAAACAATATATGTAACTAATTTTTGAAAATTAAAAATTAAAAATTGAAAATTTCACAAAAAACATACCAAAATACTCCCTTCTACTATAGTATATATCAAAATAAGCCACATTCTTTTAATCTATTGTTAATCTTTATCTTATTATTTTTTAATGTTTTTACCTCTTAAAAATCAGGTTCAAAACTTTTTTTAAAATCATCTTTTTACCCCAAAAGTATATCAATTAGAATCTTTCTCTATATTCCGCATTTCTCCGCAACACTCCTTTTTATTACGTGTCAAAAATTAAATAGTTTGATTTATTTTAATCTATATCGATAGTAGGTGTACCCACTCGTGTTAACTATTGTGAAACTTTTTTTCCACCAAAAAATTCTTAAAAACTACTATCAAAATAGATCATAAAATCATCAATTTAGCCCTATTGACAGCCTTTTTCTAATAGTAGATATTAATAATATATATATTAATTATTTATATAAACCATGTATAAAACATATAATTTTGAACCTAAATCTTTATCACCGCAGAAAAAAATTAATTTTAATAAAACGGTTGAAAAAATAATTCCATTTTTAATTATCGCCGCCACCTTTGTCTGGTTATGGAAATAATAGATTCTTATAAAAACTGGCTCCGTTCCAGGTCTTATTCTGATGCCACTATCAGAAACTATCTTGTCGATGTCAATAAATATTTAAGCTTTATTGAAAATTGTAAATTGAAAATTGAAAATTCAAATTATTTTTCTCAAGAAAATCTCTCTACTTATCTAGGATCTATTAAAGGCGATTCAAATTACTCCCGTTACTCATCTTCCCTTTCTAAATTCTTTCAATTCGCCTTGGATCAAAACCTAATATCAGAAAATCCTTTTTCTAAAGCCCTTAAAAATACCAACGAACCGCTGTATCCACCCTTAAATGACATCATTCAACTGTATCAACACCAATTGGAAAAGAAAAAATTCTCCATTTCAACTATACGAAACTATATCAATGATATTCAACAATTTATTAATTGGGCACAATCATCCCCAATTCAAAACCCTCCGTCTTCCGATAAATCGGAATCCACCTCCCTTGACAGGGAGGCTAATAAATCTAATTTAATCTTCAAATTTTTTAAAAAAAGCTCCCCTGTCAAGGGGAGAAGTCCACAGGACAGAGGGGTTTTAATTGAAACTTGAAAATTATTTTAACCAGTCTCGTTTCACCCAATATGCTGCTTTCTTAAAAAGCACTGGTCTTTCCGATGCTTCAATTCAACGTAAACTTTCTTCCCTTTCCTCCTTTCAAAAATTTTTGGTCAAAAAGAAATATATTCAAAACCCATCCGAATCAAAATCCATCCCAATTCAAAACCCTTTGTCCTTTCAGGACATTTCCCTTAAAAAGGGCAATTTTTTATCAAAGCTCCCCTTCTTTAAGGGGAGAAGTCCGCAGGACAGAGGGGTTTTACCATTTTTTTACAAATATCTTATCGCTTTCTCTATCTTTGCTATAGTTGCCGGTCTCGGCTTTACTCTTTATCGTCAAATATTTCTACAATCCCAAAAGAACTTAGCTTATTCCACCGCTTCCGCCATGGTCACTGGTGGCCGTTTTTTATCTTTTCAGGGTCGTTTAACTGACTCATCAGGTAATCCTATAACATCTGAGACAAATATAGTTTTCAAACTTTATAATATTGGAGAAACCGGAGTTGGCACCACTCTCTATACTTCTGAAACTGGCAACAGTCAAACCATTGTTCCCGACGATAATGGTATCTTTTCAGTCACCATTGGTAAAAGTCATGGAACCACTATTCCTTCATCAGTCTTCACAGAAAACTCTGAAGTCTGGTTGGAAATAACTGCCGGTAATGAAGTCATGAATCCTCGTCAACAAATCGCCACTGTTGGCTACGCCTTAAACGCTGAAACTTTGCAAGGTCTCCCACCGTCTGCTAGCGGTCTTAAAAACACAGTGATGGTAATAGATGGTGACGGTAATTTAAATTTAGGTGAAACATCTCCTTCTATTAAATCTACTTCTGGTACTCTTGGTATTGAAGGTCAAGCCATATTATTAACTGCCACCAATAGTCTTTCCAACACTAATATTCAGATTAATCCAGTTAGTTCTAATGGTGCTCTTCAATTCAACACCACTGGAAATGGTTCTAGTAATGCCGTTGTCTTCACTAATTCTAATCTTTCTACAGGTAATCTTATTTCTGCTCAAATCGGCAATGACAATCGCGGCTACAATTTTATTGATTTCAGTAATTTCAATATTGGTGGCACCACCCTAGTCTCTCGTTTCTCAGTTGACGCCTATGGCAACACCATTATCGGTAAAAATCTTACAGTTGGAGGCACTTTTGTATCAGTTGGATCCAGTAATTTGGTAACTAATTTAAACGCTGATTTATTAGACGGCTACCACGCTTCATCATTTGTTCAAGTTGGTAGTACTGGTTCCTATATCTACTCTGCTGGTTCAGGATTAACATTAGCTTCCAATGTCTTCTCTCTTGATCTTGGTTCTTCCAATGTCTGGTTAGCTAAACAAACATTTAATAATATTGATGTTGGTGGAACCGCCTATTTTGCTTCCAATGTCGGTATCGGTACCAGTAATCCATCCGCAATGTTAACCCTTAAAGCCTCCTCCAATACTGACGTTTTAAGAATTGTTCAAGATAACAATGAAGG
The DNA here is from genome assembly GCA_964432085.1 of uncultured Gammaproteobacteria bacterium. Classification (GTDB taxonomy): domain Bacteria; phylum Patescibacteriota; class Microgenomatia; order UBA12405; family UBA12405; genus WARW01. Next base: position 4,962 of record CAYSME010000045.1, read on the forward strand.
TTATGGATATTCTCTCCAAGATGATTCCAGTAATGGATATTTAAAATTAAATCGATGGTCAGGTGGAAATATTACTGGTAATTTTATGACCATTTCTACCACTGGTAATCTTGGTATCGGCACTACCCATCCCTACAGGAAATTAGAAGTCGTTGATGGTACCGGCGGAGAAGTATATCAACTTCAATTAAGAAACAATTCAACAAGCACTAACACCATAACTGGTTTAAAATTTGTAAATTCAACACCATACACTACCGACATTGGTTCAGCTATTAAATCAATTAGAACTAATGCTGTTTCTAGCGGTGATTCCGATTTAGCTTTTTTCAGTTCTAGCGGAGGCAGTTTAAACGAAATATTAAGATTACAAGGAAATTCCGGCAATATCGGTATCGGCACCACCTCTCCATTTTATGCCTTAGACATCGGTGGCACCGGTTCCTTAAGAATCGGTGGCACCTTCGTTTCAGTTGGTTCAACCAATTTAGTCACCAATCTTAATTCTGATTTATTAGATGGCTACC
>CAYSME010000046.1:0-5417 GCA_964432085.1 uncultured Gammaproteobacteria bacterium
TCGGCAATAAAATATACCGCCTGTTATGCACTGGCGGTTCTTGTCTGTCATATAGTTATGTCGTTTCATTTCTGCTGTTATTGTTATAATTTTTTATCAGTCGTTGGCTTGTGTGTCAGGGTTTTTAAAATTTTTAGAAGGGAAGGAGATTTTTTTAATACAATTTTTCTCGGGCTGATGAAAAGCATACTCTTTTTGCAGCTTTGGTTCGTGTGTCGGCTTTAGCGGCTGCAAAATGTGTATGCTTTTGTGTGTTTGCCTAAAAAACGTAAACATAACCTGCTTTTCCGCCTCCCCCAGTATCACCTTTCATTCCCTTGTCTAGGAAGTGTTTTTCAACATCTCGTCCTATGGTTTCACTGTCGGTTTTCCAGTGGCTCCAATACTTTACAGATTTGCCGTCATTGGAGTGTTGCGATTTTCTTGTTTCTGGGTCATCTGTAATTCCAATAGTCCAAATTGAATAATTACTGCCAACTTTCCCGTTGATTGCTGAAATGATGTCTGCTTTTGTCATAATATTAAATTTTTTAAATATTTTATCTTCCTGCTTTCTTTGCTGCTGCTTCAATCCATTTACCCATGTTGTTATAACCGTCATCATCTACCCAATCATAACAAGGATAGTCAACGCTAAAATAAACAGGATTTCCTTTTGCATCTTTCCCAATTTCTCCAAATTGATTTGAACCCTTTGTAGATGTATTTCCATCCTTGTCTTTACATTTGTGAATATAGATGCCCAACATACCATTGCCTTTCTCATAGCTCTTTTGCAACTCATATTTTACATATGGTCTGTTGCTAGTTTCGGAACCAATTAACACAACAGTTACAGATGTTCCTTCAAGTTGTTTATTTATCCATCTTTTTATTGCGTCTTCTCCTTCCTTTTCAACTTTTTCAAATTCTGCTGCATCAACAAAACCAGCAGCTTCTTTGTCATCTTTAGTGACCCAACTATTTCTTACTTGATTTGCTCTCCATACATCATTTTTGTAGTGAAAGCTAAAAAATGCTCTTCTTGCCATTTTGATTTTATTTTAAGTAAAACATTACAATTATTAGTGTTAAAAATATTATCCCGTAAAAAAGAAGTATTGTTTTTGAAAGTGCAGCACTAGCCCAATCCAAAATACCCTTATCAAATTGTTTTGTATTCAATGAAAAGTCAGTGTTAGTTTCTTTGCGTACGTGGTCATAAACTTTTCTAAATAATCGTTCCTGGTAAAGAAAATAACTATCAAGTAACCAAAAAACAAGTGTCGGAAAGTATGCTACAATTACAAATTTTTGATTTGCATCTTTTGCCGCTAATGCAAACAGTGCAGATACAAGCGTAACAGACCATCCCTTAATAAAAAATGAATTTTGCCCCATTCGGTTTACCACACCTTGTGCAAATTCAAGATGCTTTTGCTTATTCTCCATGCTTGTAAAATTTTTTATTGAGTTAGAATTTTAATTACTCCTTCTCTTTTTACTTTGTTTAATTCACTTTCAGCATCCTTAAGATTTAGATTTCCTTTGATGTGTTTATATTGATTTTTCTCAACATCTTCAACAAACTTTATAACTTTGGAAACTTTATCTTTTGTAAGAACAGGGATGAGTATTTTCTTTAAATCCTTGCCATAAACATGGGGCTGTGCTTGACCTCTTTGAAGCAAATAGATTTCCCCCTGAATTGCAGTAAGCAAACAGTAGAAAAAATAAGTTGGGATTTCTTTTTCTTCTTTTGAGTATACTACATTACAATCTGAAGCAAAGATTTTTCCAGTATGGTATGCGGCATATCCTGAATTGGCACCTGATGCACTGATTGTAATGACTTTTCCGTTATAATTGCTTTGATTGTGATAATATGCTGCAGATTTTCCGCCTGCAATAACTGGTATTACACCAGTTACTACATCTGCTTTTGTAATAGATGTTCCTTTCTCTATATTCACAAAATCATCCAGTGCCTTTAGTTTTTTCCTTTCAATACCCCAAATTTCTTCCCAGTTGATTTTAGCTTTTAAAGAAATGTCAATTTCCTTAACAAATACCTCGTCCTCAAAATTGAAGCAATCAATTAAGTTAACAGGTTGAATATGTTCTTTCAAACACTCTGAAATTTCTGCTATTGGCTCCTCCTTAAATGCTTTATAAATGTAAGTATTTACTTTATCAGGATTTCGCAAATTTTCCTTATCAAATAGTTTGGTTATTTCTTTACCATTAGTATCTGTTTTCATGTCCAACCCCTTATAGCCCCTTCGTTCACTAAAAGTATATCCGAGAAATGCTTTTTCGGTTTCGTTATCTTTACCAGATTTAATAATCAAGGTTTGTTGCGGAACAAATTCTTTATATGACTTTTTATTGTTGCCTTTTACAGGTTTATCAATCTGTCTATGTGAAAGGAGGAAGTATAAGAATTTTTCTTTTTCAATTTCTAGTACTTCATCAAAAAACCAATTGGTAATATGTTTCTCCTTTTGTTCTTTTGTGAGTTTTTCGTAATTCTTACCCTTTTTCCAATTCTTTACTTCGGTTAAATCATCAAACCATTTTTTATAATTCAGATAAAATTCTGATTTTAAAAATTCAGCCGATGGTTTGCGTTTTAAAAGTGTTTTATATTCTGTATTGTCAATACCAATGAGTGAAGTGTAATTTTCTAATAATTTTTTGCTGTCAATAAAATCCTCTTTACGTTCAGTGTCTTTACCCAAAATCAAATCTTCAGCAATGTATAGACAGTTTTTGGCAAAATCATCGCTCCGCCTTTTCATAAATAAAACAATGGTCTTAACATCTGTAGCACTAAAAGTATTTTTTCCAAATTCGACAACCGCTGTGATTTCAAAATGTTTTAAAAGAATTTCTCTTGCCTTCATGTATATTCCAGTATTCGTAAGAATAGGGCTTGGTAAGAAAACACCTGCATAACCTCCGACTTTAAGCAATTGTTTGGTTCGTTCAACAAACATAGCTTCAATATCATCGCTGTCATCACTAATGCTTTGTAACAATTCGTATTTCGGTAGTCGTTCTTTATTCAGATGCTTCTTAAAATCTTTAATCGCATAAGGTGGATTTGCAACCAATACATCATACAATTTTGCAGGCATTTTGTCGTGTTCTTCAAGTCCATCACCGAAAATTATTTTTGCATCACCGTCACCGTGCATAAAGCAAGCTACCTGACTTGTTCTTGCTAATCGGTAATCCTTTTCAATTCCGCAGATGAAATCGGCTGCCCATTTAGTTGTTTCTTTGTATGAGGCAATATCTTTGTGTGTCTTATTGTTAAAAGTTTTGATGAGTTGCTGAATTTCTTCAATGGCTTCTGTTATGAAGTGTCCGCTCCCACATGCATAGTCTATAACACTTGGCAATATTTTCGGTTCTTTGTTTCTTATTTTATCTTCAACTATTTCTTTCAATGGCATTGCAGAAACAATAAACTTAGCTATTGGTGTAGGCGTAAAAAACTGCCCTTCGCTTTGTTTAAATCCGCTTTCTAACATATCTTCAAAGAAGTCACCAAGGAATTGGGCTTTAGCATTGTATTTAAAACGGAAATATTGCAATCTATCAACTACTTCAAACAATACTTTGGCGTTTTGCTCAAACAATTCTCTGTTGTAAATCTCTTTAAATGAAAATTCGTTGTTGGTGTAAAATTTTAATTCACGATAAATCCGTTTTAAATCTTCTTTTGAAGTTTGTCTAGGGAAATGACTTATTATTTGTTCAATCTCATCAAAAGTATAATTGATGACTGTTTCGCCTAAATAATCCCTCATTGCTTTTGCATAAAGGGTTTGTAATCTCTCAATCAATTCTTCCGAAGTGTCAACGCCTTTTTTTATTTGAAATTCAGTAATGGTATTTGCAGTTTTTTCTTCATCAACAATTTTTGCCAACACCAATGAAATAAATCTATTGAAAGCATTTGAACGGTCTGAAATATTATTGTGTCTTAATATTTCCTCAAATTTGTAGTACTCTGCTTTTGCATCGTCTTGATTAAACTCTTTTAAGTCAGCAACACGAAGCGGAACAAAACCAGGGTTGTATGGCTCAACTTCTTCTTCAAAAATCCCTCTTTCTTCAAACTGCTTTTTATTTTTGTGATTCCAAACCTTTACCAGTTCTGCAACATCAGTTGCTTTTTGATAAATTAAAGTATGCTCAATTTGGTTATCTTGTTTACGAATATCTTCTACTGTATCCTCAACTTTTACTATTGCAGTTTTATAATCAATAAACTTTTCCTGTTTTAGCAAATTGGCTGTTATTTGTGAAGTATAAAGGCAAAGAAAACGGGTTGCCTTGTCTTGCTGGAAATATGAAAATAATTGTCCTCCATTTTCTCTCATTCTTTCTTTTTCCTTTTCAAATTCTGTACCCCATGTTTTACATTCAATAATCAAAACGGTCTTTCCTGTTTTTCCATCAGTAACGTTTATATCAGCTTTTCCGCTCTTAGCACTTCGTCCGAGTTTCCATTTCTTTTCAAGTGTCAGGTCTTGGGGTTTATATCCTTTTGCTAGAAGTCTATCAATGCATTCAAGTACAACAAAATTTTCATCACTACTGAAATTAGAAGTTGTATCGTCTCCCTTCTGAATTTTATCTCCATAGTTGATAGACGATTTCTCAAAATCTAGCGTAATGGTATAATTATCATAATTAGAATACTTTTTTGCCCAAATATTCCCTTTTTTATCTTCAGGGATAAAACCCAAAAGGGTAATCAAAGTCTTGATGTTTTCTGTTGTCATTTGCGATTATTTTTAATGTAATCAACTTTCTTTTCTGCTACTTTTAAAACTTGCTTTGCTGTTTCTTCATCAGCAATTTCATAAGCGATTTTTTCGCTTAAATATTGAATCAGCATGTCATTTTGTTTAATGCCAAGAATGTCAGCGATTTTTATTATCTGTTCTTTGGTCGCTTTTCGCTCTCCTCTTTCAATTTTACTAAGAATGGCAGAGTCAATTTCCAATAAAGCAGCTAATTGTCTTAAAAGCATTCCCTTTTCTTCTCTGTGTCCTCTAATTATTTCACCTATAGTTTTCATTCTTGAATTATTTGTCTTGACAAAGATAGTCAATATTCTTTTGATAAATCAAAAATATTTTAGAAAAGTTTTCAACATTATTCTGTGTGTCGGCAAAATTGGCTCTTTGGCTTTTGCCGAAGGGTTGGCTTCGTGTGTCGGGGCAAAAGACAATGTGCCAATGTGGGCAGGCAATAAAATTGTATTAAAAAAATGTGCGGTGGGAAAAAAATTTAAAAACATTGTGTCGGCTTGAGTGTCGGCAAATTCAATTTTCTTTCAGTCAATAACAGTCAGTTTCATTGCAATTTGTAGTGTCGTTGTCTTTTCTCCGCTTGTGCATAACGGTGATGGTATGGTG
>CAYSME010000047.1:0-5271 GCA_964432085.1 uncultured Gammaproteobacteria bacterium
AAATATGATGATAAACCTTTTCTAAACTTTCTCCTTCAATTTTAAAATCTGACAATAATCCACCAATTTCTTTTTCTTTTTCAAAAATAGTTACCTCATACCCTTTTTTAGATAATTCATATCCAACCGTCAAACCACCAATTCCTGCGCCAACAACCGCTACTTTTTTTTGCATAAATTATGGTATCATAACTTCATCCGCTGTTGCCTTACCGCAGCAGTTTTTATTATTAAATTAAACAAAAAACTAGATACTTTAAACACTAGCCCCTAAAACCAATATGGCCGAACAAATTAAACTTACCAAAAATCGTGACGTTCCTATGGAAAAAGTCCGAAACATCGGAATTATTGCTCATATCGATGGTGGTAAAACTACTACCACTGAGCGTATTCTTTTTTATACCGGAAAAATTCATAAAATTGGTTCAGTCGATGAAGGTTCAACCACCACTGATTCTATGGATCAAGAGAAAGAGCGTGGAATTACTATTCAATCAGCTTGTATCACCACTTTTTGGAAAGATTATCGTTTAAATATCATCGATACTCCAGGGCACGTCGATTTTACTGCTGAAGTAGAACGTTCTCTTCGTGTTCTCGATGGTGCCATTATGATTTTTGACGCCAATGCCGGCGTTCAGGCTCAATCCGAGACTGTTTGGCGACAGGCCGATAAATACGGTGTTCCTCGAATTGCTTTTGTTAATAAAATGGATAAAATTGGTGCTTCGTTTCAAGGTACTCTAAACAGTATTACCGAAAAACTTCATGCTCCTATTTGTCCGGTTGTTATTCCTGTTGGAGAAGAACATGACCACATCGGTGTTGTTGATTTAATGAATATGGAAATGATTGTTTACGATAAAGACGAAGAAGGTTTGGAATTTACCAGAAAACCAGTCACTGATGAATATAAAGAAAAAGCTCTTCAAGCTCGCGCTGTTATGGTTGAAAAAATTGCCGGTGAGGATGAAACTTTAATGGAAAAATTTTTAAATGATGAAGAAATTTCTGTTCCCGAATTAAAAGCCACTCTAAGAAAAGCTTGTATCGATCGAAAACTTTTTCCAATTTATTGTGGTGCTGCCTGGAGAAATAAAGGTATTCATCCAATTTTAGATGGTATCGTTGATTATCTTCCATCACCACTCGATTTACCCCCAATCGAAGGTTATAACCCAGAAAACAATGAAGTAATTACCAGAAAACCTTTACAAACTGAACCGTTATCAGCACTTCTTTTTAAAGTTCAATCCGATCCACATGTGGGAACTTTGTCCTATGTTAGGGTATATTCTGGAACATTAAAAGCTGGTTCCGAAGTTTACAACACCACTAAAAGTAAAAGTGAAAGAATTGGACGTTTGCTTTTAATGCATGCCGACAAAAGAGAAGGTCTTGAAGAAGGTTTTGCCGGAGAAATCGTCGCCTGTATTGGTTTAAAAGAATCCACCACTGGTGATACTCTTTGCGATGCTAATAATATTATTTCTTTATCTCCAATTCAATTTTCAGAACCAGTTATTTCTTTATCTATTGAACCAGCCACTGCTGATGATCAGGAAAAAATGGGAGCTGCCTTAAATCGTTTAGCTGTAGAAGACCCAACCTTTAAAGTTAGTTATAACCAGGAAACCGGACAAACTATTATTGCCGGAATGGGTGAACTTTATCTTGAAATTATCGTTGACCGTTTAAAACGGGAATTCGGTGTTAATGTTAAAACCGGAGCTCCTCAAGTTGCCTACAGAGAAACTATCTCACAAAATTCCGAAGGTGAAGGAAAATATATTCATCAATCGGGTGGTCACGGTCAATACGGACACTGTAAAATTAAAGTCGAACCAAAAGAACGCGGTGAAGGTTATGAATTTGTTAATGCCGTCAAAGGTGGTGCCATTCCTGCTAATTTCATTCCAGCCATTGAAAAAGGTGTTAAAGAAACTCTACAAAAAGGTATCATTGCCGGTTACCCCGCCACTGATATTAAGGTTACTGTTTACGATGGAACTTATCACGAAGTTGACTCTTCAGAAATGGCTTTTAAATTAGCCGGATCATACGCCATTAAAGATGCTTTTCAATCCGCTAAACCATTAGTTTTGGAGCCTATCATGAAATTTGAAGTTGCTACTCCATCTGAATTTTTAGGCACAGTCATTGGCGATTTATCTTCTCGACGTGGCCAAATCAACGGTACCGAAGACAGTCATGGTTTCACCACCATTCACGCTTTCGTTCCATTGGAAGCCGTTGGAGGTTATGCCACCATTATCCGATCCTTAACTCAAGGACGTGGATCCTTCTACATGGAACCATGCCGTTACGACCCCGTCCCTCGCGACATCCAAGAAAAATTATCCACTAAAACCAGCGAATAATATTACTATTAAACCAGTTAATTAAAATACCCCGCATCTGCGGGGTATTTTTGTGTTAAAATCCATTAGAAATTTTTTCAAAAATTAACAGCTTTTTTGAAAAGTACTTTAATACGACAATGAAAGGATGGTTTACATGAGAGACGAAGAAATTGCCGAGACCAGAGTATTAGAAGATCGACATCCTATTTTTTTTTGGATAATTTGTCCAAGTAATCATGTACTTTCTCGTTATAAGGAAAAAGTGGGAATAGTAACACCTTTGTTTGATCATGAGATTATCAACGAGACTCTTTTGAAGAGCAAAAAAAGAAATATCTGTATCTCAGTCTATACCAGAGGTGGAAAAATAAGTTTCTCTTTACCAAAGAAAAACTTATTTAAAGACAATCCGTGTCACATCTTTTTAGAGATCACCAATGATATAACTTTTATTTCAAGGACAATAGGAGATAAGACGGTTACATTAGGCAATCGTAAAATGATAAATTTTTCTGAAATCTCAGAAAATGACATCCTGGTCATTAATGACCGGAGTTATTTTCTGAGGCAAGTCTATCCTAAGGGTATGGACGATGACTTTGATTATTACAAATTAGTCAAAGCCACTTTGCTTCGAAAAATTATTAGGTGTTTACCTGACTAATCTCTCGCCCCGGGCGGTAAAAACATTACCGACCCGGGGCTTTTCTTTGCCTAAAATTCTTGACTTTTTTAATTTTAAATCCTATAATAAATAGAATTTATTTACTCTTTAAGGCAAAGAGTCAAATAGTACTTTTAAAAAGTTTGATAGTAGAAATTTGTTTTGATTTTTATCAATCCAGATTCCTACTATCAAATAACAGGTAGGAGAAAGAAGAATTTTTATGCGTAAAAACTTGTGTCCTCTTTGTCAGGACAAAGGAATACGCCAGCTACAAAACGGAAGAGATGTCATTTGCTTTTGCAAGTATGGCAAAAATCTCCGTTTAAGGATCCAGCAAGGGGAAAACTGTCCTGTTTGTCAGGATACTGGCATTAGTGATGTTGATGAGAACGATAAAGTTTTTTATTGTCTTTGTTATCACGGACTAATAGCCAAGATAAAAAAAGAGGGGAGGTTTGAATAATGTCTTTTATTGATTTTTTAGATTCGACAGAATCTAAACTAAATACTGGACTTCAATTATTCTCTCTAACCCGTTTTTTTATGGGAACAAACAAACCATTTGCACCCGAAAAAATTACCGGTTTTTTACCGAGAAATAGTAGTGAAACAGGTATATTAAAATTCTTTTTTTCTACTTCCGAAAAAAAATTAACACTTACTTTTAAAGTGATGTTAATGGCTGGACCATACGAAAAACTTTCTGGCTCCAGTTGGATATATGTTTATTCCGAAGAGGAAGATATTAATCTTCCAGAGCTTTGGAATAAATAATAAATAATATTTTTGCCCAGACATTTTTCTACGCCAAAAGCGTATCGAAATCTGTCTGGGCATTTTTTTGTTCTTTAGCTAAAATTTCAAGTCGCAGACGACGAAATTTTGTCTAAAGATCAAACTCCGATTTATCGGAGTAATTCAATTGTTTATGTAGAGACGTCATATATGGCGTCTCTAACAAATAAACCCAAAGTCTTCACAAAAAAGGGATAGACAAATTTCACCAATCCAATTCAACACTATGTAGAGACGCCCCGCGGGGCGTCTCTACATGATCTAAACAACGTCTCTACAGATAATCCAAACGTCTCTACCAATTAAACATTATTAATTAATCTTTTACATTTCTTTTTGTGCTAAAATTTTATTTAACTCGATTTAGATTATTTTTATTCTAAAAAAAGGCATTAAATTGCCTTTGTTTTGTGTATTGCAAAGCTTCGGCCTAGCTGATACAATTCAAAAGCATTTTAATCAAAAATTATTAATTCAAATTTTGTCTTAAAAAAGACTAAAAACAAACAAGGAGAAAACAAATGGCAGACACTTATCAAAGAACCAAGCCACACGTCAACGTCGGTACCATCGGTCACGTCGATCATGGTAAAACCACTTTAACCGCCGCTATTTCAAAAATTCAAGGAGGCGGAAAATCCTATGCTGATATTGCTAAAGGTGGTACAGTTCGTGATGCTTCCAAAATCGTTACTATAGCTATTTCTCATATCGAATACGAAACCGATAAGAGACATTATGCCCACATTGATTGTCCAGGACACGCTGATTACGTCAAAAACATGATCACCGGTGCTGCTCAAATGGATGGAGCTATTCTCGTCGTTTCTGCACCAGACGGTCCAATGCCACAAACCCGTGAACACGTTTTGTTAGCCAATCAAGTTAACGTTCCAAAATTGGTCGTTTTCTTAAATAAATGTGATCTTGTTACCGATCCAGAATTCTTAGATCTTGTTGAAATGGAAATTCGTGATTTATTAACTAAATACGGATTTAATGGTGATGAAACTCCTATTATAAGAGGTTCTGCTCTTAAAGCTCTTAATGGTGAACCAGAAGGTGTCGAATCTATTAAAAAATTAATGGAAGCTCTTGACACTTACATCCCTGAACCAGTTCGTGAACTCGACAAACCATTTTTAATGGCTGTTGAAGATGTTTTCTCTATCAAAGGTCGTGGAACCGTTGCTACTGGTAAAATTGATACCGGTATAGTCAAAGTTAATGACGAAGTTGAATCAGGTGATAACGTTGGTTTATTACTTCGAGGTGTTGAAAAAGACGACATTGAACGAGGTCAAGTTTTAGCTAAACCAGGTTCAATTACTCCTCACACTGAATTCAAAGCTGAAGTTCTTTTACTTAAAAAAGAAGAAGGTGGACGTCACACTCCAATCTTTTCAGGTTATCGTCCACAAGTTTTCATCAGAACCACTGATG
>CAYSME010000048.1:0-3109 GCA_964432085.1 uncultured Gammaproteobacteria bacterium
AATCAGTCATTTGGTAAAGAGATTGAAAAAGATTAGCCATAATAATAGGAATGGCTAAAGTGATAAGCGCCTTAAAAATCGGCATTTTAATAATATCTTTGGTTCTATTAAACATAATTTTTCAAAAAATAGTTTTTAAGCTTACCAAAAATAGTTATTAATTAAAACCCCTTATTTAAAATCCACCCTAAATCCCTCCTTCGACAAAAGGAGGGACTTAAAAAAAATTATTTTTGAATGTTTACAATATTAATAGTTTTGCCAGTGACAGAACCATCGGTATTACTATCACCAGTAATGGAAACATTAGAACCAACTGTTAAATCAGTTTTGGAAACTTGGGAGGCTTTATTGATAACGGTGGAATCGGAAATTAAAATAATTTTAGAACCACCATCTGGGGTTTTAATGGTGATGGAAGAGTCGTCCATTTTAGTTATTTCACCAATGGTTTGTTTTAAATTTGAGGTTTGAACACCACGAACTTGACCTTGACCTCTTTGACCATTCATCATTGGCATTTGATTGTTAAAACCTTTTTTATTAAATGAAGGTTTTTGATTTTTGCCAATAAAAAAACCAGAAACAAAACCAATTGTAAGGAAAATAAAAGAAATAATAATAGTTGATTTAGTGAAATATTTTTTCATATTGAGTTATTTTAAATAAAAAATCTGAAACGAAACTGAAAAACTATTCATAACGAAGAGCTTCGATTGGTTGAAGACTGGCAGCCCGACGGGCCGGATACCAACCAAAGATAATACCAATACCAACTGAAACTAAAAAAGCCAAAGCTACCGATGAAATTGAAATGGTAAATACGGAAGAATTAATTTTAGAATAAAAATAAGAAACAATAATTCCAACTATAATACCAACAATACCGCCAACGAAAGTTAAAATAACTGATTCAGTTAAGAATTGAGTAATAATAGTTTTCTTTTTAGCACCAAGGGCTTTTCGTAAACCAATTTCTCGGGTACGTTCAGTGACAGTAACTAACATAATGTTCATAATGCCAATACCGCCGACAACTAAAGAAATAGCAGCAACGCCGGAAAGTAAAGCTGTAAAGGTACCAGTGACACTAGAGGCTGTTTCTAACATTTCTTCGGAGGAACGAATTCTAAAGTCGGCATTACTAACATCGGTTATTTTGTGTCGAGCTAATAAAAAATAACCAACTTGATTTTGAGCTTGAATAACAACATCACTGCTGACGGCTTCGACAGCTAAAATCTTCATAGGATATATTATAAATCGAAAACTGAAAATAAACTGAAAAATTTAAAATGGTATTATAAGCGTGATGATTGGTTTTTGTAGTTTAATGGATAGAATACTCCCCTCCGAAGGGAGTGATGTGAGTTCAATTCTCACCAAAAACACATGAAAAAAATCCCTCTGCTGATAAATCGGCATCTCCCTTTGACAAAAGGGAGAAATAAACCCTCTGTCTCGCTAAAGCGAGACATCTCCCTTGACAGGGTGACTAAAAAAATTGTGTTGGTTGGGGGATGTTTTGATGTGGTGCATTTGGGACATTTGATTTTTTTGGAAAAGGCAAAAGCTAAAGGAGATGTATTAATAGTATTGCTGGAATCGGATGAAAATATTAAGAAAAATAAAGGTGAAAATAGACCAATAAATAATCAGAAAAACAGAGCTATTTTTTTAACTAAGTTGAAAATGGTGGATGAGGTGATTCAACTGCCTTATATGAAAAGTGATGAAGATTATTTAAAAATACTTAAAAAAATAAAACCAAACATAATAGCAGTGACTAAAGGAGATAAAAATTTGAACAAAAAAATAGCTCAATCCAAAGAAATTGGAGCAGAACTAGTGGAAGTTACAAAAGAAATTCCAAACCAATCTTCCAGTCGAATTATTGAGTACTTTTAATTTGATTTAAGAATTCACTGTAGTCAGCAAATTCAATGTCTTTGGGTATTTCAAAGTCGGCATCGGTAATGTTGGCGTTGACACAATCAAATTTATATTTTTGATTTAGGTCGACTTGATTGGCTGTAGAAGAAGTATCGGAAGTAATTTCTGGATTAGTGTCATCGATCTTCATTTTCATAGCAAAATTGCCTTGGGTTGATTTGGTCCAAGTATAAATATATTGACCATCACTAATGGCATTAATTTGATTATTTCCTTCTTCACTATTAACAGATATTATTTGTTTAAATTTATTACCTTTAATTAAAATTTCACCAGTAGAAGTATTACCTTCTTGAGTTACTGACCAAGTACATTTTTGGGAAATATTTTTTGCTATTAATTCTTTTAAGGAAAACTCTTGGGTAGATGTATTTTCATTTTGGTTAACTGGTTGAGATTGGTCGGAAGTGAAATTGTTATTTTTAGTACAAGCTGATAAAAATAAAGAACTGGCTATAATAAGACAAAGGCTTAAATATTTTTTCATTTTTGGTTTAAAAAGTAATTATTTACCTTAATTTTAACATTTATAAGATATAATCGATTACCTATGAAAAACGGAATGGTTAAAAACAGCAGTGATATTTATTACGATGAGAGGTCGGCTGGCGGAGTGGTTTATAAAATTGAAAATAATAAGATTTTTTGGCTATTAATTAAAACAGAATCAAATTTTAAAAGTAATAAAAATAAAAAAAGAGAAAGTGAAGGGGCAATTTATAAATTTCCAAAAGGTCATTTGAAAGAAAATGAGTTTTTGAAACAAGCGGCATTGAGAGAAGTTGAAGAAGAAGGAAGAATAAAGGCCAAAATAATAACAAAATTAGGATCAAATGATTATTTGATTTGGGATAAGGAATTAAGGAAAAAGATTATAAAAAAAGTAACGTTTTTTTTGATGGAATATTTAGGACCAAGTAATTTGAAATATTATGATGAAGAAATGGTTTTAGAAAGGGAGTGGTTTAGTTTTGAAGAAGCAAATGAAAAATTGGCTTATGAAAGTGAAAAGACACTGTTGAAAAGAGGTAAGAATGAATTGGAAAAAATATTGAAACCCCTCTCCCGATAAATCGGGATCTCCCCTTGATAAAAGGGAGAAGTCTTTTGATATAATCGTTTACTTATGGAGGAGTCGCCTAGTGGTTTATGGCGC
>CAYSME010000048.1:3137-5265 GCA_964432085.1 uncultured Gammaproteobacteria bacterium
AATCCCACCTCCTCCGCCATATTTCAATTTTTCCGTATAGTTCCATGTAATATAGGCAGTGATACTCCTTCGAATTTTTTGTTTTTGTTCCTGTTAGGTTCAGATTTGGTTCCAGACTCACTCCCTTAGGGTGGTGAAACTGTACTAAGTTAAATAACTAAATCTGTATCTTCTGATTTAACTTTAATAATCCCTTATAAAGGAAAATATTTTAAATAAATGTATTATAATATTCACTATTAATGGATAAAAAATATTTTTTAAGAGAAGAGGCTTTTGGTTATACTTTTTTTGATCGTAAAAAATTACGACATAAATTTATTAAAAAAGATGATTTAGATGATTTTTTACTCAGAAACAAAATAGAAGCAACAGAATGTAGTTTTATCTCATTAAAAGGAAAAAATATTAGAAAAAATATTTTATGTGCACCAATACGAATTTATTACGAATTAACTCTTAAATGCAACTTGCATTGTAAATTTTGTTTTAATAGCTCAGGAAAACCAAGATTAAATGAATTAAATACAAAAGAAATATTTAAAAATTTACATGATCTTAAAAAAATAGGAGTCATGGATATAAGATTTACTGGAGGTGAATTCACGTGTAGAGATGATTGGTATGAAATATTTTTTGAAGCAAAAAAATTAGGATTTTCTGTTTCTTGTAATACCAATGCTGCTTATTCTGACCCAAATATTTCAAGAAAACTCGCTTCTCTTGAGTTAGAACAAATAACTATAAGTATTGACGGAAGAAAAGAAAATCACGAGAAAAATAGAGGTCTAAATACATTTGATAGAACTATTAAAAATATCGATATGTTATATAAATTAGGAGCAAGATTAAGATTTAATACATTAGTTAGTAAATATTCTATTAACGATGCACCTTCCATAATTGAGTTGGCCTCAAAATATACCGATGAAATAAATTTTTTTACTATTGTTTTTATAGGAAGAGGTAAAAACTTAGAAAATGAATGTTCTGTAACAGAACAAGAGCATCTAGAAATGTCTGAAACCATAGAAAAATTAAAAACATTATATCCAAAATTAAATATATTACATTTTTCAAAGGTTAGTAAGGAGACAGCAATTAGAGATGATATTAGTCGACAATATGGTCTTAAAACATGCTCTCCTTCTGGTGCTACTACTTTAAATATCATGAGTGATGGTAGTGTTTGGTGTGGTGGTTATGTTGCTTATATCGATAAAAAAATGTGTTTGGGGAATATTAAAGATAATGATGTTTTTGATATTTGGCAAAATAGTAAAATTTTAGAAAAAATAAGAGATGATTCTGGCAGGTTAATATATTTCTGTAATGAATGTGATGAATTTAAAAAAAAATAGATGCCAAGGGTCAAAATATGAAACTGAACTTGAAAGATTATTGAGGCCAAAAACTAAAAATCCATGGTGTATATACGGAGATGGTCCTTCATTATTGTCTGTAAGTGAAAAATATTTTTTAGATAAAAAACAAAAATTACCATATCGCAATAATGTTGCCGCAATAATTTTCAAAGGTAATGACTATTTATTAGTCCAACAAAATGATTGGCAAGATATCTTTTGGAAATTTCCACAAGGTGGAGTTGATAGTGAAGAAAAAGAATTAGATGCGGTACTTAGAGAATTAAAAGAAGAATTAGGAACAAATAAGTTTAAGATACTTGGTAAAAGTAAATATACTAATAAGTATGACTGGTCTGATTATATTATTGAAAAAACTGGTTTTCGATGGAGAGGCCAGTTTCAAAAATTCTTTTTTGTTGAGTTTTTAGGAAAAGATGATGATATAGAAATTGAAGATAATGAATTAAGACGATATAAATGGGTAAACAAATCTCAAATTAAAGAAAGTATAGACCATAATGATCAATTGTTTGTAAATTATTTTGAGACCGTGAAGAAAGTAATCTACGAATTCCAAAAAATAAAATTATAGACATTGAATATTCTTAGCAGAAAAATATTCAATATCATAAATATTTCCAAGATCATATTTTGAAGTTATTGGAATGGGATAGATATTAATTTTGTTAATAAGAAAATTAAATGCGGCTAGGGCTTGTTTAGAAGCTGGGTTAAAAAATTAATTTATGCTAGTTCTACTG
>CAYSME010000049.1:0-5172 GCA_964432085.1 uncultured Gammaproteobacteria bacterium
TTGGAAAAATTAATAAACTAACACCTAAAGATTGGGAAAATTTAGGATTTAATGATTCGGCCGTTCATACCGACATCATTATGACTAATGATCGCACCGTCACCGCCACTTTAAAAAATGGTCAGGAAATTGTCTTATACAAATCAGGTAAGTTTCAAATCTAACCAATCACAAAAAAAACGCTGGCATAAGCCAGCGTTTCAAAGTCAAATCAAATACCTGATTATCTATAAATAATTTTTGCCGAATTTTTCAATTCAGTAAACCAATTATTCAATGCCATATTTTGTGCTTGGGATTTTAGTTGTTCTCTGGCTAAAGTTTGCAATTCTTCTTTGGTTGCAGTTTTAGATAAGTAATCTTTATTGGTTTTTAACCAGGAATCAATTTCTTCTTGAGTAGGATCAGCACTTGGTGAGGCTAATTTTTCAGCAATTTTTTGTATACGAATCTGTTCAATTAATGTTTCTCTTGTCATCCCCTCGGATTTTAAGGCATCTTCTAGTTTCATTCCTTGGGCCACAACTTGATCCTCAATTTTTTTGATTGCCTCATCAATTTCATTTTGTTCAATCGTTATGCCTTTGTTTTCAGCTTCTCCTTTTATCAATGCATCTTGAACCATTTGTTCAAGAATCGTTTTGTCAGATTTTTGTAATTCTTTAATATACGCCATTCTGTAAATTGGTTTTCCATTCACAATTGCCACAATTCCAAACTTATAAAAACATCCTCCGATTAATACTAGTAAAACCACCAAACCAATCAAATGAATTTTGGCAGTTTTAGATAATTTTCTAACACTGTCTTTAACTGGTGTATTTTTAACCGTACTTTTTTTAGTTGTTTTTTTAATTATTTTTTTCATAGCCATTTAGCATAACATTTTTTTTAATTATTTTCATAATTTATATTTCCAAAAACATTGCCAAATGGTCAGAATAGTCAGAGTCGGGAACTGTAAAGTTTTTAACTTTAATATTTTTAATAAAAACAAAATCTGCAAACATTTGTTTATGATCCGGATATTTTGACCAGGAAACCTCATTACGAGTTGTCTTAATATTAAACTCTCTGATTAAGTTTAAAAAACCATTTTTTTCAAACATTTTTACACTTTCAGTATTTAAATCTAAATTAAAATCACCACCGATAATTATCGGTTCATCAAATTCTTTAACAAAATTTATTAATTCTTTTGACTGAACAATTCTTGCCTCCGTATCCTTTTTATCACCAGGGTACGGTTGTCCATGACAATTAATTATATTTAAAACTTTATTATCAATTTTAACTTTATTGTACAAACCCAAACCTATATTATTATTTTCCAATAAAACAGGCATTTTATATAAAACATCATTTTTTTTATTTATATAAGTTGCGTTATTATAAACAATTTGATTTGTTATGAATTTAGATTCTTTTATCACTATAAAATCTTTTAAAATTTCTTTACCAATTTCTTGCATTTCTTTTTCAGCCTCTTGAAAACAAAAAATATCTGTTTCATCAACCTCATCAACCAAGAACTTTTTAAATTGTTCTTGTTGCCTCCCGTTCCAAGTATTTAAGAATATTATTCTCATATTTTGTTACACTATTATATGACAAAACCCCTTGTTGTTTTTACCTCTGCCCCGGCTGGTCTTGGACATCTTCGGGTTTCTGATGCTTTAAGAGAGGGCCTTCCTTCAGATTTTGATTCCATATTTTTTTCTCCTACCAACGACATCCTTGAATCACTTCATCGTTTCACCAGTAAAAATATTCCTGCCAGAAAATTAATGGAATGGTTTCAAAATGGTATTCCCCAAGGAATTTTCACAAGAGTATATCGGAATTTTTTTAAAAAAAACACCCAAGATCTATTTCTTGAATTTACTTCATTAATAAAATCTCAAAAAAATCTTTCTAAAACCGTCATTATTGTTTCCACTCATTTTGAATTATCGCATCAATTAGGTGTAATTAAAGAAAAATTAGAAAAATGTTTAAATATAAAAATGTTTTTAGTGGTTCAGGTCACCGACGATTCTCCCCAATATATTTGGTATGTTGATTCAGCCGATTTAATTTTTGTTCCCAGTGAGAAAACAGCCAAAAAATTGCAATCATACGGAAGAAAAGAACACCTTAAAGAAGTTGAGTTTAAAATTATACCTTATCCTGTTGCTCCATCTTTTTCTAAAACTCTTTCTGAATCAAGATTAACCTCCCGTCAGGAACAATACGATCCAAAAAGCAAAGAATTAATTAATATAGCCGTTCCGATTTCCGGTGCTGCAGTTGGAATTTCGTTTTTATATAAATTAATGGAAAATCTACACAAATTATCAAACCGGTTTAATTTTTATGTTATTTGCCGTAAAACTTCCTTTACTCAAAATTTTATCGATCAAATAAAAGATAAACCATACATTAATCTCTTTATATCCGATAACTATCAAGAAATTATTAACATGTATAAAAATATTTATCAAAATAATGTTATTTCCTCAGAAATAACCAAGCCCAGTGAACAAGCATTTAAGGCTTTGTTAAATAATGATTCTGTCGGTGGCTCGTTTTTGTTTTTTGCTAATCCTGTTGGTCGACAAGAATATGATAATTTAAATTTCCTAAAAAGAAATAACTTTTTTTCTTCAAATTTAAGAGCAGTAATTTTACCTAAAGATCCAATTAATTCTTCAAGATTTGTTAATAAAATTTATCAAAGTGGGATCCTACTAAAAGCTTTTAAAAAGTTTAAACAAATTAATAATGATTATGATCTAGGCGATTCTGGCGTTGAATTATTTTGGAAAACAATCAAAGAAAAATTTGTTAATTAATTTTTTATTTTCAAAATCAACTATTTTATTATTCTTTACCTCTACGCCTTCAACCCCCAATAGTTTTATTTTCCTTTCAAGACCTTTGCCACTAACCTCACCAAAATATCCACCAATCTCTCCATTATTTCTAACAACCCTATGACAGGGGATTAGTATTGGATTAGGGTTTTTTTTAAGAGCTTGTCCGATTGCTCTATAAGCTCGACTATTTATAATTTCTCCAATTTGTTTATAAGTAGACACATTACCTTTAGGAATCTGTTTAACAACTTCATAAACTCTCCCATTAAAATTCACAAATTATTATAATATAACAATCACTTATATTTGCTCTGAAGTAAAAACACAAAACAAACATAAATTAATAAAAATAATGCATTGAGGAAAGTGTAATTGTGACGCCTTTTCCTAAAAACTGCCGTAATTGTTCAAACAAATTAGTATTTAGTATCTTTAAGTGATATAAATTAATTAAATAAAAATTTAAAAAGATAGAAACATTATGTTGAAAAAAACTAAGTCCAATAGCATCACTTCTGCGAATATTGCTGCAATTATCGCACTCGGATGGTATTTATTTTGTAGGTTTTTTTATATACCTTTTCCAAATATCACCAAAATTATATTTCAAAGTTGGTTCCCAGCTCTAAATTTACAATCACTTTGGTCAAATCAACTTTTAGGGCAATTTATAATTGGCATTATAACCTTTCCAATAGCAGTTTGGATTACCGTCTACATTTTTACCAAACTCTATAAACTATTTTCAAAATCTGAAAATTAATAAAAATAAATTCTAGCCGATGACCTCATTGTTTTAGTGAGCCAACAGTCCCGAATCTGGAACTTGTTACCGATTCTTTAATTAAAACCTATTATAAACTTATTGAATTGGGTTTTGTCGAAGTTGGCGGTATTATTACCATAATAGATAATCAGGAGGACGAACTGTGACCACATTTAAAACATCTCTTCATGATGAAAAGACTTTTTACCAATCATTTTTAAAAGATTTAAATCTTTGCAAAGAAGAGTTAATTATTGAAAGTCCATTTATTACCAGTGAAAGAATGAAATCTCTTTGGCCATCATTAAAAAGGCTCCATAGTCGAGGAGTAAAAATTTATATTATTACTCGTAATCCAAAAGAACATAATGATGGTTACGACAGTCAATCAGAGACTGAAATTGAGGCCTTAGAAGTCTTTGGAATTCAAGTTTTTTTATGTACTGGTAATCATCATCGCAAACTGGCAATTATTGATAGAAACATTCTTTGGGAAGGAAGTTTAAATATACTGTCACAAATCAGAAGTCGAGAGATTATGCGCCGCCTTGAGGACGGCGGCTTCGCCAATGATATTTTTAAATTCTTAAATTTTCAAAAATATATTTGAAAATGATATACTCTCGCTATATGACCAAAGTAAACACCGGTTATGAAATTACCCCTGAAGACATCACTAGCGCCATCAAATACTTAACCTATATAGAAAAAATTAAGAATCCAACCCGTAAAGATGCCATTGCCTTTCTTCAAAAGAAACACGCTTTAGTTCATATAACTGCCCACAAAATAGTTGAAGATGAACAAAGCGGAAAAATAGATCCAGTTAAATTAAAAGGATAAAATATCGGTTGATTTTACTTTCAAAGCTTTAAATATTTTTTCCACAGTTTCCAAAGTTGGATTTTCTTCATCCCTTTCAATTCTGGCATAATAATTCATACTAATTTCAGCTTTCTTAGCCACTTCTGATTGTTTTAATTTAAGTTTTTTACGGGCAATCCTTAGTTTATTACCAATTTTCTGTGGTGCCATAATCGTATTTTACGACAATTAGACGATAAAATCTCTTATTTAAGTTTATATATAAATACAAACTTACTTTTTTATAAAACAAATATTTTTAAATATTCCAGCGCGATTATTGCGCGATTATTGCGCGATTATAAAAATGGTGCTATTATATTAATATGAAAACATTTGAACCAAAATACACTCTTACCAATTCTATTGTTCAAAATTTAACCTTAATTTCGGAATGTAAAGCCATTATTGATCATGCCAAAATTCTTCCAGCAGCTGAAATCAAACTTCGCCGACAGGCTTTTATTCGTATGACCCAAAGCTCAACAGCCATCGAAGGTAATGCCTTAAATTTACATCAAGTAGAAGCCCTTGTTGCTGGTAAAAAAATTGACGCTCCAGATAGAGATATTTATGAAGTAAAAAACTACATATCAGCCCTAAATTACATCGAAAAAATAGTTAAAGATATTAAAAAACTTAGCAACGACTAAAGGATCTTTAACTTCTTCTTGTCTACCAATC
>CAYSME010000050.1:0-4971 GCA_964432085.1 uncultured Gammaproteobacteria bacterium
CTGATTTTACGGTTTTTATGTTAAATTTATTTGTTTCGATCATATAGCTCCTTTTTATTATCTTGAATAATATTCAATTATTAAATTGACGTCTGAGTCAGCAGTCATTTCCTCTACGAGAGGAGTGGAAATAACTTTGACAGTAAAGTTCTTTTTATTTAGATCAAGCCATTGAGGGGCTTTGAAATCGCTTTCAGCGGCGGGAACGTTTTCCTTAAAAAAGGAAACAGTTTTCTTGTCGAAACTAATTACGTCACCAATTTTAGTTTCATATGAAGGAATATCTAGTTTTTTATCATTAATTAAAACGTGTCCATGACTAATTAATTGTTTTGAAAGAGAACGAGATAAAACTAAACCGGCTCGAACCAAAACATTATCTAATCTTTTTTCGAGAAGAATCATTAAGTTGTCACCAATCATGCCTTTAAGTCTTTTAGCTTTGAGATAATAGTTTTTGAACTGGGTTTCTTGAACACCATAAATCCTTTTAGCTTTTTGTTTAGCTTTTAGCTGAATACCATAATCAGTAGGTTTACTTCCACCTTTGGCACCATGCATGCCTGGTTTAACAGCACCTTTTCTTTCGATAGGACATTTTGAAGAGTTACAACGAGTACCTTTTAAATAAAGTTTGGCACCAGCAGCTCGACAAAGTCGACATTTGGCATTTAATGTTATTCTTGACATATTTTATTAAACTCTTCTTGCTTTTGGAGGTCTGGGACCATTGTGAGGGATTGGAGTGACATCGGAAATCATATCGACGTCAAAATCTCTTTTGGTTCTCAAAAATCTGAGAGCGGCATCTCGACCTGAACCTGGACCTTTTAAGTAAACTGCTAATTTTTTAACACCGTGTTTTTTTGCCTCTTCTAGGGTCTTTTCGATAGCAGTAGTGGCGGCATAAGGAGTGGATTTTCTAGCTCCTTTAAAGCCACAATTACCAGCGCTAGACCAAGCAAGGGCTTTACCCTTGTTGTCGGTGACAGTAACGATAGTGTTATTAAAAGTTGATTGAATATAAAGCCGACCTTCGGCAATATTTTTAAAAGTTTTCTTTTTTATACTGGTGCTAGTTTTGGTTTGGTTATTATTTTGAGCCATTTTTAAATTAATTATTTATTAGAATTGATACTGGCAGCTTTTTGTTGGGATTCAATTTTTGCCCAAGCTTCTTTGGTTAACGAACCGACTGTCTTTTTCTTACCCTTGCGAGTACGAGCATTGGTTTTAGTTCGTTGACCATTAACTGGTAAATTAACAATATGACGAATACCACGATAAGCTTTAATAGCCTTTAATCGATCAATATTTTCACGAATTTCTTTTTTTAGATCCCCTTCCACTTTAAAATTTTCGAGAGCTTTCATTAAATTTGAAACATCATCACGAGAAAGATCTTTGATTCTAGTATTTAAATTAATGTCAGCTTTTTTGGCTAATTCTTTAACATTGGTTTTACCAATGCCAAAAAAACGAGTTAAACCAATTTCGGCTCTTTCGTTGTCTGGAATTTCAACACCAACAATTCTCATATTTTATTTAACCTTGTTTTTGGTTATGTCTTTTAGTAGAACAAATAACACGTCGAACTCCTCGGCGGAGAACAATTTTACAATTTTTACATCGACGTTTAATACTAGATTTTACTTTCATATTAGGAACTTGGATATTTTAACCTATAAAGGCGCAAATATCAAAGAGTAAATTTAATTTATATTCGGTAGACAATTCTACCTTTTTCTCCTTCTGGACTGAGGACTAAAGAAACATTGTCTCCAGCTAAGACGCGAATATGGTGTATTCGCAATTTTCCGGCTAAATGGGCAATAATTTCATTACCATTTTCGAGTTTAACTCGAAATAACGAATTGGGTAGGACTTCTGTTACTTGTCCTTTGACGGTTGGTTCTTTCATATTTTTTAAAACCCCTCTCCGGATAAACCGGGATCTCCCCTTAAAAAAGGGAGAAGTCTTAATTTGAATTATTTAAACTATTAATTTTTTCTGAAATATCATTAAAGATGGGTTCGATGGGGCGATTACCATCGGTGCGGAATAAAAGATCTTTAGATTGAAAATAATCCATAATTAGGCTGTTGTTATCGTCATAAAATTTTTGCCGAGCAGCCATAGCCTCTGGAGTGTTATCTGTTCGAGAAGCATCTTGAAAAGATTGTCCTAATTTAGCTCGACGGGCTTGAATTTCTTCAAAGGTAACATCAAGATGAATAATAAGGTCGAGAGGTTGATTTTTATTGGCTAAATAATTTTCAATAAATTGACCCTGAGTTAAAATTCTGGGGAAGCCATCAATAATAAAATTTTGATTATTAATTTTTTCAAGATTGGCCGTAAGAATGGTGAAAGCTATTTCATCAGGAACTAAATTTCCTGAATCGACTATAGATTTAGCCTTTAAACCCAATTCTGTGGCAGAGGCAATTTCGTCACGAAGAAGTTGCCCCATGGATAAATGAATTAATCCGTATTTTTCGGCAATTAGTTTGGCTTGGGTGGATTTACCACAACCTGATGGACCGAGAATAAAAAGATTTAGACTTGACATATGATTTATGATTTAAGATTTATGAATAAAATAATTAATAACTTAATTTGTCGTAGTTTTGGGCCTGAACGACATTTTCTAGTTTTCTGGTTAATTCTATAATAACAGAAACAACGATAAGAACACTAGTTCCACCAATAGTTAGAGTGGTAATGCCAGTAATTTTTTGAACAACAGATGGAGCAACGGCAATTAGACCTAGAAAAACTGATCCTATAACAATGACTCTATTGATTAAATATTTGAGACGTTTTTCAGTGGAAATTCCCGGACGGATTCCTGGAATAAAACCGCCAGATTTTCTTAATTCATCGGCAATATCCTTTGGTTTAAAAATAACTGAGGTGTAGAAAAAAGTGAAACCCATGACTAATAAAAAATAGAAAACCATATAGGCGTAGCCGGTGGTGGCAAAAAATTTCCCGATTGAAGTGGCAGTCGAAGCAATAAAATGATTTGAAACTTTACCTAAAAATTGACCTAACAAAGATGGAACAGTGGCCAGAGAAACAGCAAAAATGATAGGCATGACACCAGCAGTGTTAACTTTTATGGGAAGATAGGTGCTTTGTCCTCTTTTGGCATAATTAATTGGAACCCGAAGAATGGCTTCTTCAACTAAAACAATACAAAAAACTAAAGCTAAAGCCATAGCGACTAACATTAAAATGTTAAGTAAATTTTGAGGATTAGAAAAGTCGGTAACACTTAAAGTTTGAATCATACTGATGGGAAGACGAGAGATGATACCGGCAAAAATAAGCATAGAAATACCATTACCGACTCCATAAATATTAATCATTTCACCTAGAAGAATCATGATCATAGTGCCAGCTACCATACTTAAAACCATACCCACAATAATCAACGGACTAAAATTAGTGATAATATTTTGTGATTTCAAAATTGTAAACATACCAAGACTATTAATGATGGCAAAGGGAATAGTGGCAGTGCGAGTGTATTGATTAATTTTGGCTCGGCCATATTCACCTTCTTTTTGAAGTTCTTCAATTTGGGGAACAACTAAGGCTAAAAGTTGCATCATAACTGAGGCATTGATGTAAGGAGTTAAACCAAGAGCGGCAATAGAAAAATTAGCTAAAGTCCCCCCAGAAAAAATATCTAATAATGATAGAAGTTGATTTTGAGAGAAAAATTGCTTTAAAAGAGTTAAATTAACACCGGGAACGGGAATATGAGCAATAAAACGAAATAAAACTAAAATCAAAATAGTGATGGTAAATTTTTTCCTAAAAACTGGAGTCTTTAGACCTTCGACATATAAGAGGAGTGACTTGACTATCAGGTTCATTACTCTATATTACCACCTGCTGCAATAATTTTGTTTTTTGCACTTTGAGAAACTAATACGCCTTTGATTTTTAAAGCTTTGGTGATATCTCCAGTACCTAAAATTTTAAAATTGGCTCTTATATTTTTTAAGGATGTTTTTGATTTTTTAGTAAGTGAAGTAATATCAACGACATCATTGACTTTAAACCATTTTTCTAGTTGATTTAAACTGATAGTGACAATATTTTTTCGGTTTAAAAGACGATGTTTACCTCTTAAAAAAGGAAGTCTTTTGATCCATGATTTTTTTATTTTGGTACCAGCAAAGCTTAAGGCAGTTTTACCTCGAGCATTACGACCTTTGGCGCCACGACCGACAGTGTGACCACCAACACCTGAACCAATGCCACGACCGATACGACGAGCTGATTTAGTGGTAGTTTTGGTTAATTTATTTAAGATTTCCATAGTTATTTTTTAAGAGTTTGTAGGGCTTTTAAAGCTGCCCAAACATTAATAGATTTAGTTTTAGAACCAACTATTTTACTAACAATATCCTGAATACCAGCTAATTCAACAACTGCACGAACCGGACCGCCAGCAATTAGACCACTTCCTTTTTTGCCTGGACGAATCATAACGACAGCACCTTTAAATTTTAAAGTAACAGATCCAGAAATGGTTCCGTTGACAATAGGAATAGTAATTAAATTTTTTTGAGCTTTTTTAATACCTTTTTGAATAGCATCAGCGACAGATTTGGCTTTACCTAAACCAACACCGACTCGGTTTTTTTTATCGCCAGAAACAACTAGAGCAGTAAAATGCATTTGGTTTCCACCTTTAGTTTTTTTAGTTACTCTTTTAATTTCAACGACTTTGTCGGTAAATTCGCTGACTGGTTTTTCGAATTTTTGATATTTTTGATTATTATCCATATATTTAAAAGTTTAAACCTTTTGAACGAGCTCCATCGGCTAGAGATTTAACCCGACCGTGATAACGATAAAGACCACGATCAAATCTAACTTTGGAAACATTTTTTTCTAAAGCTTTGGTAGCAATTTGTTCACCAACGGCAAAAGCTTTTTCACTTTTGGTG
>CAYSME010000051.1:0-4755 GCA_964432085.1 uncultured Gammaproteobacteria bacterium
GCGGAAGGAGTGGGAGTCGAACCCACATGCCATTTCTGACGCAGGTTTAGCAAACCTGTGGCTTACCATTCGCCGCATCCTTCCTAATTGGGGTGCTTTAGTATATCAAATTTTCAACAAATGCTTTAAAATTAAATTAATGATAAAGAAGAAAAAAACAGTTAATACACTTAATAAAGCCTTTGAAAACACCAATGAAGAGAAAACTTTATTCGAATGGACTGCCCCAGAACGTGCTTTTAAAAAAAGAGATAAAGATTTTTGGATTACAGTCATCTCAATTTTAATACTATTTTCAGTTGTTTTAGTTTTTATTAAAGAATTCTTTTTAATTGTTGCTCTTGTTTCCGTTTTATTTTTATATTACGTTCTTTCCACTGTTCCTCCTCGAGATATAAAATACAAAATTACTAATCGTAGTGTTCATTTTGGTGATTCTGATTATAATTGGGATATTTTGTTAAGATTTTGGTTTCGAAAAAGTTTAAATGTTGAACTATTAGAGTTTGAGACCAATTTAAGAATTCCTCGTTCAATTTCTATTGTTATTAACGAATCAGATAAATCTAAAATTAGAGAAATTGTCTTAAAAAAATTACCTTTAGTTGAAACCACTCCAACTTTTATCGATAAAATGACCAAATGGTGGAATGATAAAATGCCTTGGGAAAAAAGAGAAAAGAAGGAAAAATAGACTTTATTTGGTATAATTCATATGTTTCTTGCGCTTATAGTTTAATGGATAGAATAGCGGTTTGCGGAACCAAAGGTTAGAGGTTCGATCCCTCCCGGGTACACTTGTTGGTGGGATGCGCCGAATTGGTAAGGCAGCGACCTCGAAAGTCGCCGTCCGCAAGGACTTGGGGGTCCGAGTCCCTCTCCCACCGCTTTAACATTTTCCCTAATCATCTGTTAAAATTACAGAATGATTTTGGCCAAAAATATTTTTTATTCCTATGGTAAAGAAAACATCTTTGAAGGTGCCAACTTTTTTGTGCCTAAAAATAGTAAAGTTGGTGTTGTTGGCGCCAACGGTTCTGGTAAATCAACCCTTTTTAATTTGATTACCGGTGAAGATTTTATCGATGATGGCAGTCTTGAAATTATTGGTGACGTTATGTCTGTTCCTCAAGAAGTTAAACGCGACGAAAAAATGGAAAAGGCCGAAACTATCCGTGACTATTTAGATCCTTATTGGCAAAAACAAGATTATGAACTTTTAAAAATGCTTTCCAAATTAGAATTGGAAAGATTATCTCTTGAGGGTAAACCTCAAGTTTTAAGTGGTGGTCAAAAAACCAAATTAGCCATTGCTAAGGCTTTAATCTCTGAGCCAGAAATTTTACTTCTAGATGAACCAACTAATTTTTTAGATATCGAGGGTAAAAAATGGATTATGAATTTTTTAGGCCGTTATTCTAAAACTCTAATTATTATTTCTCACGATTTAAAATTATTAGACCGAAACATTGATAAAATTATCGAACTTGATAAGCGAACCAAACAAATCACCGAATATAATGGCAACTATACTAACTATGTCAATTTAAAAGGGGAGCGAGAAGAACTTTTAGTTCATCAAATTCATGTTCAAGAAAGAAAGATTGTCGAAATGAAAAAAGGTTTACTCAGAATTTCCGGTAATCGTTCCGAAAAAGGTGTTCGTCAAAAACTTAATTTGCAAAGAAGAATTGAAAAACTAGTCGTTGCTCTTCCTGAAATGCCACCAGCCGCTAAAAAAATTAATATCCAATTACCCGAGCCGGCATGGGTTGGGGAAATACCTTTGATGGTTAAAAATTTATCTAAATCTTATGGTGATAAAAAAGTTTTAACTGATATTAATTTTGATATTAAACGAGGTGAACGAATTGCCATAATTGGTCAAAATGGTGCTGGTAAAAGCACTTTAATTAAAATTCTAATGGGTATGTTAATTCCTAATTCCGGTGAAATTATTAAAGATGAAAAAATAAAAATTGGCTATTATTCCCAAGAATTTGAAACGTTTGATATGGAGAAAAATCTTTTAGAAACAGTCAAAGATAAATGTGAAATGACTGAACAACAACTTCGTTGTCTGCTTGGTCGATTTTTGTTTCCTGGTCAAAAAGTTTTTCAAAAAGTCGCCACTCTTTCTGGTGGTGAAAAAACTCGTCTTTCCATCGCCACTCTTTTAGCCAAAAATTATAATCTTTTAATTCTCGATGAACCCACTACTTATCTTGATGTTTTATCTCAAAGATTAATTCTTGAAGCTTTAAAATTTTATCAAGGTTCCATGATCATCGTCAGCCACACCCCCGAATTTATTGACGAACTAAAACCCTCTCGAAAATTCCTGTTACCAGAAAACAAAATGGTAATTTGCTAATTTTAGTTATAATAAAACAGTATGGATAATAAAAAAATTGAACAAGAAATTGAAAAGATAAAAATCAGAAATTTAAAAGTTGAGACTGATAAAGCCTGGGAGACCAGTTATTTTAGAAAAATATTAATCGCCATTTTAACTTATTTTATTGTCGTTTTATTTTTCAAATTTGCCAATTTACCAAAACCATTCACTAACGCTATTGTCCCAACTTTAGGGTTTTTATTATCCACTCTTTCCATTCCAATTTTTAAAAATTTTTGGACTAAAAATATTTATAAAAAATAATATTTCACATCCTTCTTGCATCGTAAGCCCAGTGTAACAATGCCTGTCTTTGCACTTTTCTGCACTCAAAATCTCCGATTTTACAATTCTTTTTTAATTGAGCAATATGTCTTTTCATTGCCATCCATCTTTTAATTTGCCTTTCATCATCCTCACATCTTCTTCCCATATAGTACCGACAATACCATTGAAACCATCCTCTCGGGTCATCACCATAAATCCATCCATTTTTTCTCCACACGCTTAATGGTTGGCTGGCATTAACTCCAAAAAAATTAATTTTTGGGTCATGAAATTCATGGCATAATTTTTCTTTTTTAAACCAATCTTTTGGAAATTCATTCTGACAATCAGTCATATATTTACCACCAAAAACCCCCAAATCAATCATTTCTTTTGGATTTAATTCTGGTTTAAATCTTGGATCAAAACCTTTACCTTCTGGTTCAACCAAATGATATTTATATCCTTTTTGCATCAAATCATCGACCTTAACTAATTTTTTCATAGAAATTATTTCATCGCTGTTTTTCTATTATATTCATATTTACCATAAATTTTTATTTCTGTTCCCACTTCCGCCCAATTAAATAAATCAGCTGCATCCGCTATTTTCATATTAATACACCCATGGCTCATCGGCACTCCAAAATTATTATGCCAATAGGCACCATGAAAACTATATCCTTTTTGTTTTGGATATTTATCGTTATAAAAAAATAAAATATAAGGAACATTTGGCAAATAATAATAGTCTCCAGTCGCTTCAGATCCACCAGACATTTTTTGTGATCTGATTTTAATCCAGATTTTAAAAATTCCATTTGGAGTTCTTCCCCATGTTCCAGAAGAAATAGTATATTCCTTAACTTTTTGTCCATTTTCGTAAGCGTATGTTTTTTGTGAAGTTAAATCCACTTCAATATATTTATTTGGATTGCTTATCCCGGTGGTATCTCCTAAAACTTGAGGTTGATCTTGCGGTACCGCTATCTTTTGATTATTAAATATCCCCACTGTTGCCAAAGGGTCATAATAATCAGAAATATTATCCGGGTTAATCTCATCTTGAGAAGAAACATATTTCATCCATAAAGGTTTACTAGAAACTACTATTCCCAACGCCACCACCAAAAAAAGTAATAAAGCCAACACTCTTCTCATAATCAAATATTAAACCTATTTCCTCAATTTGTAAAACATTTGCCATTTTTTTTTATTATTTCTTCCATTGTTTCAAAGCCACATTCAATTAATTGTCGGTTGCTAAAGAATTTTTTAAAAACACCATAATCTTCATTTGGAATCTTTATTTCCAAAGGAATATCCGCTTTTGATAAATCAATTTCTGTCAATTTTTTAAGAGAAATAAATCTAGATAAAGTTCCTGCTCTAAGCCTAGACATTCTTTTATCTTTTTTAAATTTTATTGGGAAAACATTTCCGTACAAACTAACTCCGATCACCACATCAGCTCCCATTTCTTTAACCACTTCAACCGGAACCGGAGTAATCATCCCTCCATCAAAAATCAGCTCATCCTCAATTTTTACTGGATTTAATATAAGCGGGATAGCCGTGCTAGCTTTCATTGCTTGGATTAAATTTCCTTTATTAATTTTTACT
Organism: uncultured Gammaproteobacteria bacterium; assembly: GCA_964432085.1. Lineage (GTDB taxonomy): Bacteria > Patescibacteriota > Microgenomatia > UBA12405 > UBA12405 > WARW01. The sequence goes on from CAYSME010000051.1 coordinate 4,289, forward strand.
ATTTCTCCAGTCAATAAATTACTGCCAACAGCACAATAGGGGATTTTCAAATCTTCAATATTGACATTACCAATTATTTTTTCAAAAAAAAGATTAAATTTTTTATCAAAAATGGATTTTCCTTCAGAACTTCGTCTAAAAAAAGATCTTATAAATTTCTTAAAATTAATACTATTGGCAATTTTTTCAACTTCATTAATATCTCCTGTTGCCGCATAAATTCCACCAATAATCGATCCAATACTGCTTCCGGCAATAAAATCAATCGGAATTTTGTTTTTTAACAATGATTTAATTACTCCAATATGTGCCATCCCTCTTCCACCTCCGGAACCTAAAGCCAAGCCAATTTTTTTGTCATTTTTCATCCCTCAATTATACTACTTGACAATAATGTTATATAGATCTAACATATAGTTATAAATATTTAACATTTAATATGACTCTTAAAAAATATCAAAAAATAA
>CAYSME010000052.1:0-4743 GCA_964432085.1 uncultured Gammaproteobacteria bacterium
TCTAAGGTCTTAAATTGTTCTCCAAAACTTTGAGCAAATTCATCATTTATCTCTGGAAGCTCTTCTTTTTCAGCTTTTTCGTCTTTTTTGTCTTCTTTTTCTTTAGAATCATCGTGAGAATGCTCATGAACCGTTCCGTCCTCATGCACATGCCCTCCAGTATTTCTAGCTTTTCTTAAACTTTCAACCACTTCATCGACTTCTGAGTCAGAAACATTTAGAATATCTTCTTTAACCGCTTGATCGTTTTTCTTTTTTAATTCATCAAATTCTCCTTTTTCTATTTTATTATTCTCTTCTTTAGCTAGTTTTTTATAGTCTACTAGGTCAATTTTTGGAAGTACAGCAAAATTTATAAAAATTCACAAGACTGTACCATTGGATATTTTTTTAAAAAATCAAAATACCAAATTAATAGATTATGATTTTATTGATTTTTTTGTTCCTAAAAATAACGATAAATTAATTTTTGGATTGAGTGTTTACGGATCTGGATGCAGATTTAAAGATCTTAATTATTCCTGGTATATTGCCCCAACTGTTTGTAGAGATTTTAGAGATGAATTAAAAACTTATGGTATTAAAACCGGTTTTTTGCCACTTAAAGAAAGAATATTATCGACGGTGTCGGTGGATAAAAACGGATTATTAACTGATGGGTTTGAAGTGATTTTAGCAATTGGAAAAGATAAGGTTTATATTGGAAAAACTTTAGATGTACAAGATTATGAAAGTTATAGTTTTAGAGACTATAACAGACCAAATAGGGATTCGAAATCGGGAATGATTCCACCTAAACTAGCTAAGATGATGATTAATTTATCTGGAAAAGGTAAAGATAAAACTATTTTGGATCCGTTTTGTGGAAGTGGAACAATTTTGGAAGAATTAATTTTGCTTGGTTATAAAAAAATAATCGGAACAGATATTAGTGATAAAGCTATTAATGACAGCGAAATAAATATAAAATGGCTGTTTGATAATTATCATGAAATAAATAAAAATGAATACGACATAAAGATAAAAAAAACTGATGTGACAACTATTTCTGGAATTATTGAAAACCAGTCTATTGATGCCATTATTACTGAACCGTTTTTGGGATCACCTAAAAAAAGCTATGGTTTTAACCAAGCGATTGGTGAAATAAAAAAATTGGAAAATTTATATTTGAAGGCATTTGTTGAATTTAGAAAAATTTTAAATAAGAACGGAAGAATAATAATAATTTTCCCAGTGTTCAAGAGTCAGGGTAAATTTTTGAAATTAGACATATTGGAAAAAATTAAACGGTTTGGTTTTAAACAAAAAAATTTCTTGCCGAATAAATATTTAAACTCAGAAAATTTAAACATTTTGAATTTAGAAATGACTGATAGAAATTCGATAATTTATTATCGACCGGATCAAACTGTTTCAAGAGAAATTTTTATATTTGAAATATAAAAACTTTAAATGGCGAATTTTAGAATACAAATGCAGTGAAGAATTGACCCAACTAAACAAAGTAAATGAAAAATTGAATGCATCCATTTTTTATGTTTTCCAAGTGAATAAAAAACAAAACCAGCGGTATAGGCCAATCCGCCAATAATTATTAAAAGAAATCCGTTTATTCCTATTAATCTAATTAAAACATCTATTTTAATTAAAGTACTCCAACCCATTAACAGATAACATATTGATGAAAATATTTTATATTTTTTTAGATCTATGGCATTCAACACAATTCCCAGTATGGTAATAACCCAGATGATAATTAAAACAGTCCAAATTAATTTAGAGTTGTTGTTTCGTAAAATACAAAAAGCAATAGGAGTGTAAGAACCGGCAATTAAAATAAAGATGGAACAATGATCGATGATTTGAAAAATTTTTTTGGCAGTTATTTTTTTTGGAGAAAGTCCATGATACACACTAGACATGCTATATAAAATAATTAGGGAAATGCCAAAAATTATTCCTGAAATAAGGCCATAAAAATCGTGATGAAATAGAACAGTTAATACTAAAACTGATATGCCAATGAAAAAACCGACCAAATGAGAGATAGTGTTAAATATCTCCTCCCCTTTAGAATAATTGGGTAAAATATAATTTTTCAAGAGCTTATTATTTCACTTAATAGAGTGGATTGATAGAATTAAATATGTTGACAACATATGGTGTTTCTAAAAAAGAGGTAAACAGGAGAAAAATGGCATTTTTTTCACTATCAATTTTTTTAATATCTGGTTTTATTTCAGCTTCAATATTATTTAGTTTAACTATTTCAATTTTTGTTTATCTTGGCCTGATAATGATTTTATTTTTATCAAACTTACTAATTTTAAAATTTTTTAAACATTTTTTGAAAATGAAAATCAGTTTATCAAAAGAATTTTTGATTAGAACAAACGGAAAAACTTCAGATAAATTTATCATAAAAAACATTAATAAAGTTAGGATTAAAAGAACGACAAAAAATACTATTAGAGAAATTGGAATTTATTTTAAAAACGGAAAAAGCATATTTATTAATGGTCTGGCTAATTTTTATAATTTTAAAATTAATATAATTAAAAAAATTAACAAAAAGGCAATAATAAAAGATATCCGCGAACCAATGGATTTTGATAGTATATTTTTTTACCCAATATTAGGGATATTAATTAGTTTTGGGACAGTTTATTTGTTTAAATGGTTAACTAGTCTTGATTATCAATCGATAAAAATATTTTTAGGCGCAGTTTTATTTTATGTTTTTTTGGTTGGTTTATATTTGATAATTTCTAAACCAATTAGTAAAAGATACCGATTGTAAATTTGGATTAGAGTTTATAATAAATATGGAACTATTGTTGATTTTTAATATTTATTTAATATTTATGAGATTAAATAAATATTAAATTAAATTAAGATTAATTAAATATGAAAATTTTATTAATTGAAGGTGATAAGGAAACTGCAAATTCAATTAAAGAAATAATGAAAGTTTATTATGTAATTGATGTGGCTGATACTGGACTAAAAGGTGAAGATTTAATTTTTGATAATGATTATGATGCAATAGTGTCCGAGGCGTTGTTGCCAGATATAGACAGTTTTCAAATTTGTAGAGATATCAGAGAAAATGATATTAAAACACCGATTATAATTTTAACTGAAAAAACAGATATTAAAGATAAGATTAACGCTTTTAATGTGGGAGCTGATGATTATTTGATAAAACCGTTTAATTTTGAAGAACTTCATGCCAGATTGCAAGTTTTGATAAGAAGATCTTCTAGTAATAATTTTCTTTCTGATAAATTATCGGTTAAAGGATTAACTTTGGATATAAACTCAAATACTGCTGAATATAATGGAAATATAATGGAAATACAATTGATTTAAGATTAAAAGAATTTAGACTGTTGGAATATTTAATGCGCAATGCTGGAAAAGTGTTAACCAGAAGTATGATATTGGAACATGTTTGGGAAAGTGATACTAATCAATTGACTAATACGGTGGATGTTCATATTAATTATTTAAGAAATAAGATTGACCGAAGATTTGGGATAAAAATAATTAAATCTGTTCACAGTTTGGGGTATAAAATAGCTGTTTAAAAAATGACAGGGTAAAATAATAGTGATGAAAAAATCTATAAGAGTAGCATTGGTGGTGATTTTAATTGAAATTTTAATATTAATTTTTGTTAAGAACCAAGAAGAGATAGAATTACCACCAATAGTAGAAGTTCCCACATCGACCCCAATTCCAACAAAGGAAGTAAAAGAAAATAAAATACAGACAACTAAAAAAATAATAAGCCCGACACCAACTATAGATAATGATCCATGGGGAGTGTCTAAGCAAATTGATGAACATACCTGGACGATAAAAATTGGAGAGGATGCAACTATGGCAACAGCCAAAGAAATATTTGAAGCATTAAATGAATATAGAAAAGTGCAAGGATCACAGGTGTTAACTTGGGATGAAAAACTGGGGAATTATGCCCAAGAAAGAGCAAGGTATTTAAATGGAATAAAAACGGTTGATCAACATAAAGGTTTTAATGATTATATGGAAAATCAAGACGGATTTAATAAGTTAGGTTTTACATCTTTGGGTGAAAATATTAGTTATGGATATAGATTAAACGGTGTCCACATTATTGAGTGGATGTATGCTGGAGATGAACCACATAATAAAAACCAGCTGGATAATAGATGGAATTATGTGGGAATTGGGGTGGATGGATTAGCAACATGTATTATTTTTGGAACAGGAAAATTTTAATGTTAAAATTGTTAATATGACAACAAATAAACAAACTTTTAAAAAAATGATGATGGATTTTGAAAAAAAGTTGGAAGATTTTTTTATTAAAAAATTACCAGGGTTGCCAAAAAACATAAAAGAAATAATAGTAAAATATGGACCGTATTTGGCAGTAGTATTACTGGTTTTATCGATACCGGTGATATTAGGGTTATTTGGATTATTTATCGTAACAACTCCGTTTGCACTGATGGGTGGTTCTAAAGGATTTAATTATGTGATTTCAATAGTGTTTGGATTAGCGATATTAATTTTACAAATAATGGCGATTTCTGGACTGTTTAAAAGACAAATGAGAGCATGGAAATTGTTGTTTTATATTTCCTTGATTGAAGCCATCTCTAATTTATTAGAACTTGATTTGGCTGGGTTAATAGTCGGAACTGGATTGTCTTGGTATATTTTATTTCAAATCAAAAGCTTTTATAAATA
>CAYSME010000053.1:0-4574 GCA_964432085.1 uncultured Gammaproteobacteria bacterium
CTGGTATCAATATGATTGAATGTGATGCTAATATTGTTCCAAACGATATTGCTCTAAAAGCCATTGAATTGGCTAAAAATACTGCCGATGAAATTAATAAAGAAATTGCTGCCTGGGCCAAAGAAATTGGTAAAACCAAAATTAAATATGAATCTGCCGGCCCTTCTAATGAATTAGTTTCTGAAATTGATGCCAAAATCAAAAAAGATGTTGCCAAATTTTTAGAAGAAGGCACCGATGGCTCTCATATGGTTGGCCAGGAAATAATCGTTGATCAAGTTTTAGAAGATTACAAAACTAAAATTGAATCCGAAGAAATTTCCAAAAATCATTTAATTGCTGCAGTCGATTCTGTCATCAGAAAATACGTTCGAGAAAGAGCCATGAAAGGTATTCGTTTCGATCATCGAAAAATGGATGAAATTCGTCCATTAACTATTGAAGCTGGAGTTTTACCATGTGTTCATGGTTCCGCTTTTTTCCAAAGAGGTTTAACTCAGGCCATTACTATTGCCACTCTTGCTCCTTTATCAGAAAAACAATATTTAGAAGATTCTAGCGGTGAAACCACTAAAAGATATATTCATTACTATTCTGCCGCTCCTTTCACTACCGGTCAAACCGGTCGTGTTGGCCGACCAGGTCGACGTGAAATTGGTCATGGTGCTCTTGCAGAAAAAGCCTTAGTTCCGGTCATTCCTTCAGAAGAGGAATTTCCATATACAATTGTTTTGACTTCAGAAATTATGTCTCAAAACGGTTCGTCTTCTATGGCGTCAACTTGTGGATCCACCATGTCTCTTATGGATGCTGGTGTTCCCATCAAAGACAAAGTTGCTGGAATTTCTATTGGTCTAGTTGCCCAAACTGACGATGATTTTGTTTTATTAACCGACATTGCCGGTACCGAAGATCATAACGGTGACATGGATTTTAAAATTACTGGCACCAGAAATGGTATCACTGCCATTCAATTAGATATCAAAAGACCAGGTCTCACCTTAAAAATGATTACTGATACTTTTGTTGCCTCTACTAAAGCCAGGCTTCAAATTTTAGATAAAATGGAATCAGTTTTAAGTGCTCCTCGTGCTCAACTTTCTCAATTTGCTCCAAAAATTAAAATGGTTTCTTTACCAGAAGATAAAATTGGTGAAGTCATCGGCAGTGGTGGTAAAACTGTTAAGGCTCTGATGGAGAAATATCAGGTTCAAATTGATATTGATGATTTTGGTAAAGCTTCAATTTCTTCCCAAAATCAGGAAAATATTGATAAAGCCGCTTATGAAATCGAATCTATGATTAAAGAAGTTCAGGTTGGCGAAGAATACGAAGGTGTTGTCACCCGAGTTGAAAATTTTGGTGCTTTTGTTGAATTTTTACCCGGACGAGAAGCATTGCTTCACGTCTCTGAAATGTCTGGCGGATTTTTATCCGACCCTTCTTCTATCATTAAAGTTGGCGATAAATTGAATGTAAAAATTTCTGGTTTCAACGATAATCATCAGATTAAATTGTCATCTCCAGAATTTAAAGCTGCTCATCCTGCTTCGCCCGCCGAAGCCTCGGCGAAGGCGGGTTCTCGCCCGGAGTATTCTCCTAGAACTTCTGGCTTCCGAAATTTTGTTCCGCCTCGTGGTGATAACCGCCGAGACTTCAGACCAAGAAGATAATTTCAACAACTAGTTCTAAATTCTTGTATAATTTTTTAATGACTGATAATTTATTGACGACTAAAGAGGCGATTAAACGGCTAACAGACAAAGTTGCCTCTGTTAAAATACCTGAAAATTTAGGAGAAAAATTAAAAGAACTTTTTATCCAATTAGAAATTAATTCTCAAAATGAGGAATCATTTTGGCCTATTTTTCAAAGTATTTCTAAATATATTGATTGGGTTGTTGCCATTCCTTGGTTCACCCAAACCAAAGATATTTTAGATTTAAATTATGCTAAACAAAAATTAGATGAAGAACATTATGGATTGGAAACGATTAAAGAAAGAATTTTAGAATATATTTCTGTTATGGCTCTTCAAAAAAGCCGAAATCCAAATGAACCAGTCCATGCTCCGGTTCTTTTGTTTGTCGGTCTTGTTGGTACTGGTAAAACCACCATGGCTAAATCAATAGCTCAAGTACTCGGTCGAGAATTAATTAGAATTCCCTTTGGAGGGCTAGGCGATGCTAATTATCTTCGTGGACACTCTCGCACTCTTCCCGATTCTGAGCCCGGTCAAATTATTAAAGGTTTAGTCAATTGCAAAAGTAATAATCCAGTAATTTTATTAGATGAAATTGATCGTGTTGCTGATGATGCTCTTAATACCATTATGGGTGTTTTAGTTGAACTTCTCGATCCTGAACAAAATAATCGTTTTACTGATCATTACATTGATTATCCTGTTGATCTTTCACAGGCAATTTTTTGTGCCACCTGTAATAACACTTCTCGAATTGCCACCGCCGTTATGGATCGTTTAGAGGTCATTCAAATGCCTTCATACACTGACGATGAGAAAACAACCATAGCTCGAGATTATCTTTTACCCAGGGCTCTTAAAGCCAATGGTTTAACCACTAACGATCTAAAAATTTCTGACGAATTATGGCCTCAAATTGTCAGACCTCTTGGTTTTGATGCTGGTGTTCGTACTCTTCAAAGAAATATTGAAAATATGTGTCGTAAAATTGCCAAAGTTATCTTAGAAGGTCAAATAAAACAGGTCATTGTCGATGAATCAAACATCAAAACATTTTTACCTCAATGGTAAGATTAATTTGAGGTTTCTTTTTTCTGAACAAATTTGTGGTTCGTTGTTCAGCCTATTTATTATTTAAATTTAAAAAATCACAAAAAAATATGTTAAATCAAAAAACAAAAAAAATTATTAATGCTCCAAATCAGGTCCGGGAATATCATTCTGGCACTGATTCGGTCCGAATCAGTTCACTTGGAGGTTTTGGTGATGTCACTCAAAATATGTTCGTTTATGAATACATTCCTAGTGGTGATGTCAGTAAAAGCCAAATTATTATTGTCGATTGTGGAGTTGGTTTTCCTGAAGAAGACGCTTTTGGTGTTGATCTTCAAATCCCCGACACCCACTATCTTCAAGATAAAAAAGACCGTATTTTAGGTATTTTTATTACACATGGTCATGAAGATCATATTGGTGCTGTTCGTTTTATTTTACCCATTCTTGGTCAAAATATCCCAGTTTATGCTCCAAAATTAGCTGCCGCTTTTATTGAAGCTCGGCTGGGCGAAGTCCAAATTCGTGCCAATCTTCAAACCTATGACGAAAAAACTCCGCCAATAACTAAAGGCGTTTTTTCAGTTGATCCTGTTCGAGTTACTCATTCAATCCCTGATACTTTTCACATTGCTATTACCACTCCCATCGGAATTTTTTACCACGGTTCTGATTTCAAATTTGATCTTTTTCCTTTAGATGGTAAAGGCGCCGATTATCAACACATCGCCCGCATCGGTCAAACTGGTAAAGTTGTCGCTTTAATGTCTGATTGTTTAGGAACCGATCATGAAGGTTGGTCTCCTTCCGAAAGTTCTATTGCTCAAAATTTTAAGCAAGAAATTGTTTCGGCTAAAGGTCGCGTTTTTGTTACTTCAATCTCCAGTAATATCATTCGTTGGACTCAAGCCATTGAATATGGCAAAAGTGTTGGTCGAAAAATTGTCATTGTTGGATTTTCTGTCGATAGGGCCATAAATATTGCCAAAGATTTGGGATATTTAACTCTCAGCGAAACCGATATTATTCCTGTTGAACGAGTCAAAAATTTCAATGAAAACAAACTTTTATTTTTAGTCGCCGGTTTTGCCGGCCAACCTGATTCAGCTCTTAGTAAAATGATTATGGGTAAACATAAAATTAAAGTTAAATCAGGTGACAAAGTTATTTTTTCTTCCCCAGATTACATTCCTGGCACCACTTCCAATATCTACACTATGATTGATATTTTATCTAAAATGGGAGCCGAAGTTGTTTATGGCGAAAAAGAAGAATTACACGTTTCAGGACATGGATATCAAAAAGAACATGCTCTTTTAATTAATTTATTAAAACCAAAATATTTATTACCAATCGGAGGTAATTACCGTCATATCAAAGCCTATCAGCAAATGGCCAAAAAAATTGGCTACACTGATGATCAAATGGTTTCGCCCGATTTTGATTCCTCTGTTACTTTTCACAGTAATGGATCTGTCGATACCAATTATCACATTTCCATCAGAAAAGTTTTAATTGACGGATTCGGTGTTGGTGATGTTGGCACCACTGTATTACGTGATCGCAAAGTTCTAGCCGAAGACGGGATGTTTTCTGTTGTTCTTTTAATGGAAAAAGAATCCGGTCAGTTGGTTAAACCACCGGTAATTCTTAGTCGTGGATTTGTCTTTATGAAAGAAAACACCGAACTTATCGATTATTTAAAACTTGAAATTACCAATAAATTTAAACAGTCAACCAGTTCTCCGGCCAACATGGATTTTATTCGAGAAGAGGTTCAAGCTTATATCGAAGAAATTATCTATAAAAAAACCGGCCG
>CAYSME010000054.1:0-4556 GCA_964432085.1 uncultured Gammaproteobacteria bacterium
AATTTTCATCATACAAAGTTTCGGCCATAAATTTATTTATTTTAGAAAAACGTTTGTCAGTTAGAGAAAATTCCCCTATTTTGTTTGAATTTTCAACTTTAATCAATTCTTTGAGAAATTTTTCACCATAACCAGCCTGAGCATCAATAACTATTCCATTTTTAAAAGTTAATTTAATATTTTTTATTAAATTGCCACTGCGATAAAGAGGTTGATCAAAGAAAATATGGCCGTTAGTTTGCCGCCAATCAGGAGAAGTGAAAATCTCAAAACTGGGAATATTACGACCACTACCACCCAACCATTGACGGTTGTCACCAATACCAATGTTTAAATCTGTGTCTTTGGCTTTTATATTTATTTTTACTATTTCCAATTTATTTAATTTTTGACGAAGTTTATCTGATTTATTTTGAATTTGATGCCATTTATTAACCGGATTTTTATTATTTAAATAACAGGCCTTGATAATTTGCTGCCAAGCTTCTTTTAAAGTTAAATTGGCCTCTTTGGCCATGGCTGGGGTGGCATAAAGACCGATAGTCCAAGTTAACTTGCCTTTATTTTCTTTGGCGTCACGCCATTCTTTATATGGTTTCATTATTTGATTTCGTTCCATAATTTTTTGAGGATCGATTCCTTCCAACTCGTGAAAATTAGTTTCAGCTAAAATCATTAGAAAATGATCGGCTTGTTTTACTTTTCCTTTTAAAAAGGCAGCTGGGAAAAAGGTTAATTGATCTTGATCGGCCAATTCAAAAAATTCACGAGACATTTCATCGGGTAAATATTGGATTATGGCGTGGGCGCCAGATTTTAAAACTGCACGTTGAAGTGAAATTAAAAGTGGTTTAGCACTTTCCGGAACTTGGAGAAAAACAACTTCGCCTTTTTTAACACCTTTGCCACCATTTAAAGCAAAATTTACCAAAACATCGGCATAATTATCTAATATTTTTAGAGAAGGCTGATACATAAATTAGTCCAAACTTTCGACGTTAACACCATAATTCCAATCAACTTCAGAAAAAGAATGAAGTAAATTTTTAATATAAACTTTTAGTTCCTGATATTTTTTATCTGTGTTAGCTTCAAATTTAACAGTTAAATATGGTCCATTTTGGGAATATCGAATAACAAACATGCCATCAATTAAATTTAAACGAACACCATCTCCTGCTCTTCTTTCATCATCAATAATTTCAGCTTGAGGATAATCTTTTTTAAGGATTTCACTAACTTTTGTCATAAGTGTAATTTTTTGTTCATCAGGGCAACCAACTTTTATTTCTGGGCTAGAAATATACTGTGGTAATGAGGCAACTGCTTCTGACAATTTTTGACCAGTACGACCAAGATAATCTAATAAACGAACTGTTGAATAAAATCCATCATCGTGATTGTAAAAATCAGCAGAAAAGAAAAAATGTCCAGAAAGTTCCCCCGCAAAAGCACCACCAGCTTCTTTGTTATATTTTTTAACGAATGAGTGACCAGTTCGAACCATATTCGGTTTACCACCGTTCTTGATAATAGTTTCTTCAACTAATTTGGAACACAAAGTGTTATAGGTAATAACTGCTCCTGGGTGGTAAGTTAAAACATCAGCAGCCATAAAAGCTACAAAAATATCGTTCCATATGATGCCTCCTTTTTCGTCAATAATTCCAATTCGATCACCATCAGCGTCGTAAGTAAAACCAATATCAGCGTTAGACTCTAAAACTTCTGATGAAATTCTTTTAGCAACGGCAGATTCGGTTGGATCGGGAGTACCCAAGGGAAAGGTAGGATCAATATTACAATTTTTTTCAATTACATCAAAACCTGCCTGTCTTAAGGCATTTGGAACAATAGTACCAGCAGTAGCATTACTGGAATCAATTAAAACTTTCATTGGTTTTAAATTGGAAAAACGAGATAATATATCTTTAAAATAAACTTCATTAATATCTTGTTTAACAACAGTGCCTTCTTTTTCGCCTTGAGAATAATTTTCTTCTAAGACCATATTTTTAATTTCTTGAATACCTTCACTTACTAATGTTTCCGAAAGATCGGAAGCTAATTTCATTCCGTTGTATTCGGCTGGATTGTGAGAAGCAGTAATAAAAGCACCACCTTTGATATTTAAATAATATTGAGACCAATAAAAATTTCCAACCATAGTTAAACCAATATTGACAACATCAATTCCTGTCCAAGTTAAACCTTTTATAAAAGCATCAGAATATTCCGAGCTAGTGGCTCGGCAATCATAACCAACAACAGCTTTTAAAATACCGCGATTTTTTAAAAAAGTACCATGGGCACGACCAATATGTTCATAAAGTTCGGGTGATAAATCTGTACCAACCAAACCTCTGATGTCATAGCCACGAAAAATGCTTTGATTAACTTGCATAATGAAAATATTTATTAACTAATAATAAATTGTTTAAGCTAGGATAACACATTTTGATATGTTTTTTGATAAAATTGAGTATGGATCAAATTAAATACGATGAATTCGCCAAAGTTGAATTTTTAATCGGTGAAATTAAGGAAGCGACAGAAGTTGAAGAATCAGAAAAACTATTAAAATTGCAGGTGGATTTTGGTGAAGAAAAATTAAGAACGGTTTTTTCTGGAATTAAAAAATGGTACTCTCCTGTTGACTTGATCGGTAAAAAAACTGTTTTTGTGACAAATATAGTTCCTAGAAAAATTATGGGTGAAGAATCTCAGGCTATGATCTTTGCCGCTTCCGCCTTCGTTAAAACTACGGCGGACAAGGAAGATGAAACTGTTTCTGTATTATTTTTAGATCAAGATTTACCGGTTGGATCAAAAGTTTTTTAATATGAAAATTGCAGAGGAAATAAAAAAAATAATTCTTGAGAGTTGTCGAGATTTAAAATTGCCGGTGATTGATGAAGAAATTAAAATAGAACATCCAGCCGATATTACTTTTGGCGATTACTCAACAAATATTGCCATGTCTTTGGCTCGACTTCCCCAAGGCTACGACGGGCAAGCTAAAAACCCAAAAGAATTAGCGGAACAAATTAAAAATAGTATCGATCGAAGTGATTTAATTGAAAAAGTAGTAGTGGCCGGACCAGGATTTATTAATTTTTATTTGAAACCGGATTTTTTAATTAGAGAAGCAGAAAATATAAATTACGAAATTGAATTTCAAAATAAATTAAGTGAATATGGCAATGGAAAAACGATGGTAATTGATTATTCAGCTCCAAATATTGCCAAGCCTTTTGGGATTGGACATTTACGATCGACTAATATTGGACAGGCAATTTATAATATATATAAAATTTTAGGTTGGAATTGCATTGGCGATAATCATATCGGTGATTGGGGGACTCAATATGGAAAATTAGTGGCGGCAATAAAAAAATGGAATAAAAAAGACCTAAATAATTTAACAATTGAAGATTTGGAAAAACTTTACGTTAAATTTCATAAAGAGTCAGAAAATGATGAAAAATTAATAGATGAGGGTCGAGATTGGTTTGCAAAATTGGAAAATGGGGACGGTGAAGCCCGAAAGATTTGGCAAAAATGCATTGATATTTCAATGGTGGAGTTTGATAAAGTTTACCGATTGTTAGATGTAAAAATTGATTTTGTTCATGGAGAAAGTTTTTATGAGGAGATGCTACCTGGGGTGATTGATGAAATCGAAAAAAAAGGAATCACTAAAAAAAGTGAAGGGGCGACAATAATTGAATTTAGTGGTATGCCACCGGCAATGTTACAAAAATCCAATGGAACAACAACATACTTTACTCGTGATATGGCAACAATTAAATATCGATTGGAAAATTGGAAACCAAATTTAATTGTTTATGAGGTTGGAGCTGATCAACAGCTGCATTTTAAACAAGTGTTTAGGGCGGCCGAATTAATGGATTGGATGCCAAAAGATGGAATGGTTCATGTGGCTCACGGACTGATCCGATGGAAGACAGGAAAATTTTCAACTAGAAAAGGCGACACAATTCATTTATCAGATGTAATTGATAAGGCAATGGAAAAAGCCAAAGAAATTGCAGAAAAAAGTAATGTGGCTAAAGATTTAACTAATGATGAAAAATTAGAAATGATTGAAGCAGTCGCAATTGGGGCAGTCAAATTTAATGATTTATCAAGCGACCCACGAAAAGATGTGATTTTTGATTGGGATCAGATTATGAGTTTGGATGGAGATAGTGGTCCGTATTTGCAATATACTTATGCCAGATGTCAAAGTGTTTTAAGTAAAACTGAAATTAAAGAACAAAAGAATATTAATGAAATTCCAATAGAAATTAATGATGATGAAATGGCCTTAATTAAGGAATTTTATAGATTTGAAGAAAAAATAGTTGAGGCGGCAAAACGTTTCTCTCCGGCGGTTATGGCTGAATATTTGTTAAGCGTGGCCAGAAAATATAATGAATTTTATGCGAAAAATAGAATTATTGATCAAAAAGAGGAAACTTTTAGAATATTTTTAACTAAAACTACGGCAAGTATTTTGCATATAGGATTGAGATTATTGGGAATAAAGACAG
>CAYSME010000055.1:0-4504 GCA_964432085.1 uncultured Gammaproteobacteria bacterium
TCTTAATAAGTTAACCACTGGTGATCAAATTTTTATTTATTATCAAAATCAGAAATATATTTATATCGTTAAAGAAATAAAATTTGTTGCTGCCACCAATACAAGTTTTATGAATAGTAATTTTAATCAGCATCAACTAACTTTAATGACTTGTTGGCCTCCAGGAACTACTATTAAGAGATTAGTGGTTATTTCAGAGCTTCAACATGTCAATTAAAAATCCTGCCCACCTTCAGCTTTTAGATTCTATTTCTAATTTAATAAAGTCTCCCTTGTCAAAGGGAGATTTAGAGGGATTGAATACCCAATGGGTTCAAAAATATTTAGGCAGTAACAAAATTTTTCATGGCTTTAATACCCGACAAATTGTCAACTTAGCCAAAAATATTATTAAAGATAATAATCTCACTGATTCTCAAATTATCGATTTATCCACTTCTCTTTATAAAAACGGCACCACTTATACCGAAATTGCTATTGCCGCTGTTATTTTAGGTCAATCAAAAACTCTTTTAAAAAATTTTGATCCAACCCACCTCGATTTATGGTTAAATTATACCCATGGTTGGGCAGAAAATGATGTTCTTTGTCAATCAAATTTTTCAGCAGAAATTTTATTAAACAATTGGATAAACTGGGAAAAAATATTAAAACAATTTAATCAAGATAAAAATATCAACAAACGTCGCGCCAGTTTGGTTTTATTGACCAAATCAGTTCGTCAGTCTGATGATTTGCGTCTGTCAAAAATCGCTTTTAAAAATATAGAAAATTTAAAATCAGAAACTGACATTTTAATTACCAAAGCAGTTTCTTGGCTACTTCGATCTTTAGTCACTTTTCATAAAACAGAAGTTTTGGACTATTTAGCCAAAAATAAAGAATCTCTCCCAAAAATTGCCTATCGAGAGGCCCTATCCAAAGCTCTCACCGGCCGTAAATACAATAATTCCAAAAAACAAAAATAAATCCCTCCCTTTATCAAGGGGAGATCCCGATTTATCGGGAGAGGGATTTAATATCTTGTTTCCACAAATGTCAAAGCAAAACCCTTTGCATTTGCTCGTCCTGTTCTTCCAATTCGATGAATATAATCTTCATAATTATTTGGTTTATCATAATTAATCACATGAGTAATGTCCGACACATCTAAGCCTCGAGCCGCCACATCAGTGGCAATTAAAACATTAATTTTATTTTCTTTAAACGCTCTCAAAGTTGTTTGGCGTTGATGTTGGGCTTTATTACCATGAAGAGAACCAACTCTAAATCCTTGTCCATATAAATCTTTTGATAATTTTTCCACCACCATTTTAGTTCCACCAAAAACTAATACTTTTTTAAGCTCTTCTTGTTTCAATAAATCAATTAAAACTTTTTCTTTATCTTCACGTCTAACTCTAACCACATCTTGTTCTACATTTTTAGAACTTTCTTGTGTTGTCACTGAGACTTTTACCGGGTTAACCAAGAATGAATTAATTAACGGTTCCACTTTTCTATTAACAGTAGCTGAAAAAAATAAAGTCTGATGAGGAGTTGGAATTTTAGCCACAATTTCTTTGATATCTCCAATAAAACCCATATCCAACATTCTGTCAACTTCATCCAAAACAATGGTATCAAATTTATCAAAACGAATAATTCTTCTTTCAGTTAAATCTTTAATTCTGCCAGGAGTTCCAACAATAAAATGAGGATCTCTTTTAATATCAATAATTTGCTCTTTAATATAAGCTCCACCAATAGCCAAAGCCACAAAAACTCTCATTTCAAAAGTAAAAGATCTGATTTCTTGTTTAATTTGTTGAGCCAATTCTCGGGTAGGAGACAGAATAAGAATTCTTTTGTTTGGATTATTTAAAATTTGGTTAATTAACGGCAGTGCAAAGGCGGCAGTTTTTCCGGTTCCTGTGTTTGAAATACCTAAAACATCATGGCCATCTAAAATATGAGGAATTATTTGATCTTGAATTGGAGTGGGTTTAATATAACCCTTATCTTTAATATTTTTATATAAAACTTCTTTAAAATTAAAATCCTCAAAATTATTTTTTACTGAAGTATCCTCAATTTTAATAATTGGGCACGCTTTTCGAATAAACATCGATTCGTTAATTTGGCTTTCAAAACTGCGATTTTTTCGTCCACCGTTTCGATTACCTCCAAATCTGTTTCCGCCACCATTACTACCGGCGCTTCTATTGGAAAATTTATTGCGACCAAAAGTTGGTCTTTGATTTCTGCCACCAAAATTATTGGTGAATTTATTTTGATACATAATATTTTGTGACCCAAACACTGTTTTTCGGTCGTAACCTAGAAACTTGCGGTGCCCACAAAAAATTAACGCACCAATTTGCTTAAATCAGTCTGTAGTCTACCACATCACTTCAAAATAGCAACTTTATCTAATGGTATTACTTGCCACAACATCATCAACACCGAAATCAACATAAATCCAAAAATTATCCACGCCACCACTTTATTTTTAGTTTTAGTTTTAAACTTCCCCACAATTCTTTCATCATTACTTAATTTAATGATTATTGCAATCAAAGGTACTGCAGCTATACCATTAATCACAGCTGCGTAATACAGGGCGCTCATAATATTAATTTTAAGTAAATTTATTATCAGACCAACCATAGTTGCCACCACAATAACTATATAAAACATTTTTGCTTTTTTGAATTTTTTAAAAAGCCCTTCTTTGAATCCAAAAGCATCAGATATGGCATATCCCACAGAACCTGCCAAAACCGGGATAGATTGCAATCCGATTCCGATTATTCCAATTGCAAATAAAATATAAGCAAAATTTCCTGCCAATGGTTTAAGTGCCAAAGCTGCCTGTTGAGGTGTTTCAATATTTGTTATTCCGCTTGCGTGCAATGTTGCCGTAGTCGTCAAAATAATAAAAAATGTCATTAAATTAGAAAACAGCATTCCAATTTTTGTATCGTTTCCCATTGCTTTTATTTCTCTTGGTTTAACTTCTGGTTTAAATCCAAAATCTCTTATTTTGTCGCAGGCAATTTCTTCTTCTATTTCTTCAGAAGCCTGCCAGAAAAATAAATAAGGCGAAATAGTTGTCCCTAAAAATCCAATCATAGTCATAATGTATCCCAAATTAAATTCTATTTGGGGAATAAAAGTATTAAATGCAATCTGCCCCCAATTTTGTTTAACCATAAAAGCCGTGATCACATAAACACCCAAACTTAGACCTAACCACTTTAAAATTCCAGAATACCTTTTATAAGGCACAATTATTTCCATCAATATTACCAATATTCCCACTAAAATTAGCCATCCAAAAAAATTTAATCCAAATAACATTTGCAAACAAGCCGCCATAATCCCCAAATCTGCTCCTATATTAATGGTATTAGCAATTGTCAAAAGGAAAACAGCCATAAACAGTAGTCTTTTTGAATGATATTTTTTAATTACTCCGGCTAATCCTTTCCCCGACGCCATCCCAATTCGTCCACACATTTCTTGAATCACCACCATTGCTGGCCACAAAAACAAAGCCAGCCAACCCATTTTATAACCATATTGAGCTCCGGCAATCGAATAAGTTGCAATTCCTGATGGATCGTCATCCGCCGCTCCTGTGATAAACCCCGGCCCAATTTTTTTAAAAAACCCCTTAAATTTCTTTAATATCATCAACTTAAAGATATCGGTTTTTTTTAGTTTTGTCTATGTGTTCAAAATTGTAGTAAAATGGCTACATGACCCAAAATTTCTCCACTATTAAAATTGCTGGTCCAGCTGGTTCAGGTATCAAATCCGCCGGTCAAGTTTTTTCTAAACTATTAATTGATCATGGTTTTCAATTAGTCGACTACAGTGAATATCCATCCCTAGTTCGTGGTGGCCATAATACCTATCAAATTACTTTTTCCGATCAAAAAATTTATTCAACTCATTTTAACGTTGATTTATTTTTTTCTGTTTATCCTAATCATTGGCAACAACACCAAGACGAATTCACTAAATCAACCATAGTTTTTTCGGAAGAAGATTTTTCCAAAGTTAAATCAAAAGCCAAATTTGTGACTCTACCATTAAAAGAAATGGCCACCGAAGCTGGAAGCTTATTAGTAATCAATACTTTATGTTTAGGTATGGCTGCTGATCTTTATGGCTTAGACATTAAAAAAGCCAAAAATCTTATCTGCGAAGCTTATGCTAAATACGGCGAGTTAAATTGTAAAGCATTTGATTTAGCCTACGAATACGCCAAAAACAATCTTTCTAAATTTCAAATAAAATTAAAAAAACCAACCAAAAAAACCAAAATGGGTTTTTATGAAGGCAATGAAGCCTATGGTTGGGGTTTTATCAAAGGTGGTGGCAGTTTTTATGCCGCCTATCCTATGACTCCAGCCACTGGTGCTTTGCATTTTTTAGCCGCCAAACAAGCAGAATATAATCTTACTGTTGTCCATCCAGAAGACGAAATTTCCGCCGCCAATATGGTTGCCGGTGC
>CAYSME010000056.1:0-4438 GCA_964432085.1 uncultured Gammaproteobacteria bacterium
CCAATCCCCGAAGTTTTCAAATTAAGCCGCCCTGTCAAGGGAGGTGGTCCGAAATTTTGGACCGGAGGGTTTGTGCCGCTGGCGGGGATCGAACCCACACGCTTTTTGAGAGCACAAGATTTTAAGTCTTGCGTGTATACCAGTTTCACCACAGCGGCTAAATGTGAAATATTATAACAAGATATAGATAATATGTCGAAGACATGCAGTGCGTTACAAAAACTGCAGATTTTTATAACAGAAAAAGTCAAATGTTATAATCTATAACTATGTTATCCCAACCTACATTTGTTCCAGTTGGCACCCAGGCCACCGTCAAATCACTTACACCCGAAGATCTAAAAGAAATCGGAGTCGAAATATTTTTTTGCAATACCTATCATTTATATCTTCGTCCCGGTGATAAAGCCATTAAAAAATTCGGTGGACTCCATAAATTTACCCGATGGGACGGCCAATTAATCACAGATTCTGGCGGTTTTCAGGTCTTTTCTCTTGGTAAAGATCATCAAGGCGCTGGTTCTTTAATTAAAATTACCGAAGATGGAGTTGAATTTCGATCACATCTCGACGGTTCGCTTCATTTTTTCACTCCCGAAAAATCAATTCAAATCCAACACAATTTAGCTGCCGATAATATTATTGCTTTTGATGAATGTACTCCCTATCCTGCCACTAAAAAATATGCACAGCAAGCCCTCGATCGCACTCATCGTTGGGCACTTCGGTCTCTTCAAGAACATAAAAAATTAAATAAAAAATTTGGTCACAAATTAAATTTATATGGAGTAATACAAGGTAGTTATTATAAAGATCTTCGCCAACAATCAGCCGAATTTATTTGCTCACAAGATTTTGATTGCATTGCCATCGGCGGTGTCTCAGTAGGAGAGCCAAAAAACAAAATGCGACAAGCTGTCGGCTGGGTCTTACCAACCGCCCTTAAAACCGGTAAACCAATCCATTTGTTAGGTGTTGGTGAGGTTGATGATTTATTTGATTTTTTTGGACAGGGAATTACCTCTATGGACTGCACTCTTCCCACTCGCATGGCCCGCGGTGGTCAATTCTTACACCGAACTGGTAATTCTAACCACGACATGCGAATCAAATTTAAAGATCAAATCATGCGTCAAAAATATAAATTCGATCAAAGTCCTCTCGATAAAGACTGCCAATGTCCCACTTGTCAAAAATATGATAAAGCCTATATTCATCATCTTTTTAAAACTCAAGAATTACTCGGCTACAGATTAATGACTCTACATAATATTTATTTTATGACTCATACCACTCAACTAATTCGCAATGCTCTTAAAAACAAAACTTTTGATAAATTAAAACACGATTGGCTTGGTCGCAAATAAGCTATAATCATATATATGTCTAAAATAATTTTAGTTACCGGTGGTGCCGGCCATGTCGGATCTCATGTTATCGAACAACTTATTCAAGAAAATCCTCAAGATAAAATAATTTCCCTTGATAATTATTCCAATGGCAGTAAGGAAAACCACATCACTGGAGCCGAATACCGCCAAGGCCACTCCAAAGATATCGATAAATTAATTCCTGAAACACCAGATATAGTATTCCATTTGGGTGAATATGCCAGAGTTGCTCCATCATTAGAAGAACCAGAAAAAGTTTATGATCAAAATATCATCGGTACTTTTGCAGTTGTTGAATTTTGCCGTCAACGTCAAGTCAGTAAATTAGTTTACGCCGCTTCCAGCACCAAATTTGCCAACAATGGTCAAGAACGCAACGCCAACCCTTATTCTTTCTCTAAAGCCACTAATGTTGACCTGATTAACAACTACGGTCGTTGGTATAACTTACCCTATGCCATTTGTTATTTTTACAATGCTTTTGGACCTCGCGAAAATGGAATTGGTAAATACGCCACAGTTATTGCTAAATTTGAACAAAATTATCTTAATGGAGACGAGTTTTCAGTTATTAATCCGGGCACTCAAAAACGCAACTTTACCTATGTTGGTGATCTAGCTCGCGGTATGATTTTAACTGCCGAAAAAGGCCACGGTGACGGTTACACTTTATCTAATCCAAAAGAATATTCAATTATTGAAATTGCTCACGCTTTTGGTTGCCCAATTAAATTTATTGATGGTTATCCAGGCCGAAATGAGTCCGGTGAAGCTCCCGACAAAGCCCGTCAAGAACTTGGATGGGAAACTACCGTTGATGTTCTCGACTACATCAAAGACTTTACTGCTACTCATCCTCGTCAAAAATGATATTGTTTGTTACAATAAAACACCATTTTATATATTAGCAGAGTATACATTCGACTGCTAAAATCAAGTATTCATAAAAAATATGGAAAATACCGCAAAAACATTCATATCTACCAGTTTTGGTTGCCGAGTAAATGCTGCTGAAACCAATCAATGGTCTCAAACTTTAATTGACCAAGGTTTTATCCATTTCAATAGTAACGTTCTGCAAAACGTCTCTACTTCTCCAACGATTATTTTAATAAACACTTGTTCTATTACTAAAAAGGGTGAAAAAGAATCTTTAAACAAAATTAAAACTTTCTCAAAAAAATATCCTCAATCTAAAATTTACGTCACTGGTTGCGCTAATCTAGATAAAGTAAAAAAATTGCCTAATATTTTTATTTATAAAAATGATCAAAAAGAAAAACTATTAATAAATTTAAAATCTTCATACACTTCTAAAATAAAAGATAAATTTAGTCAAACACATCGATTCTTATTAAAAATACAATCTGGTTGCAGTCAGTTTTGTTCTTACTGTATTGTTCCTTTCAAAAGACCAAAAATATGGTCGTTGAAAATTAAAGATGCTGTTAATACTGTTAATTCTGCCATTAAAGATGGTTACCAGGAAATCATCATTACAGGAGTTAATATTGATCAATATCAATATGACTTTTCTAATCTAATTAAAAGCTTACTAGAACAAACCAGTATAAAATTAATTAGTTTTGGATCTATTCCATTAAATTGCATAACTCCAGATTTTATAAAACTTCTCAAAAAATATCCCAATCGAATTTCTAATTTTCTTCATATTCCCATTCAATCCGGATCCAACAAAATTCTCAAACTTATGAACCGTCCATACACAGTCAAAGAAATCAAAAATAAATTTAATAAATTAAAAAAAATAATGCCCCGTCTTGTCAAAGAAGGGGTTAGGGGAAGATTGGGTTTTGGCACCGACATTATCGTTGGATTTCCAACCGAAACCGACAAAGATTTCAAAGAAACTTTTGATTTATGCCAAAAAATCGGTTTTCAAAAAATTCATGTTTTTAAATATTCTCCCAGACCAAATACCAAAGCCAGAATAATTTTTGAAAACTCACCTAAAATCTCAAAAGAAACTCTTAAATCCCGCTCTCAACAAATCCGAAATTTAAAATAATTCTATCTTCCAAAATAAACTTCCATTTCATCAAATACCTGAAAATTAAACGACACTTCCTGACCTGGAAACTTGGCTTTTGCCCCCCAAATGTAAGCTTTGTTTACATCATCTCTCATCTGATTAGAAATTCTTTTTAAAACATCATCCAAAGTATTAGTATTCTTCACAATTAATGGTTGTACCTTA
This sequence comes from uncultured Gammaproteobacteria bacterium, assembly GCA_964432085.1. Classification (GTDB taxonomy): domain Bacteria; phylum Patescibacteriota; class Microgenomatia; order UBA12405; family UBA12405; genus WARW01. Next base: position 3,610 of record CAYSME010000056.1, read on the forward strand.
TCCGCTTCAACATTTCTTTCTCTTTTTAGATAAACCCTAACCAACCCTAACCCTTTCCAAACTTTTTCTTTGAAATCATCCAAACCAATTCCCTTATCAGCACTCATCAACACTAAATTATCCTGTTTACCAACAATTTTTGGATTAAAATTTTTAGCCAAATCAATTTTAGTAATTACTTCCACCGACGGCATATATTTTATCGACTTTGACATTGCATCTACTAACTTATCTATCCCGTCAACCTTTTCTCCTATCTGAATAATTGCATTCCCAAAACCCATTTCCTTTGCCACTTCTATTACAGTTTCTTTTTCAAAAGATTTATACGGATCAATCACTTGAATTGCCCCTTTATGGGTCCTGTGAATTGAAATTTTAGATGGTCTGGTGTTAAGTCTCATTCCTGACCTGTAAAGTTCATTTTCCACTTGTTTTAACCAATCAACTCTTTTAATATCCGTCATTAAAACCACTAAGTCACTGGCTCTAATTACCGATAGAACCTTCTTCCCAAAACCCTTATTTTTAGCTGCTCCTTCAATAATGCCCGGCAAATCTAAAATCTGAATTCTGACCCCTTTATACTCCATCATCCCTGGAACCACTCCTAAAGTTGTGAAGTCATAATTTCCCACTCGTGACTCTGCATTTGTCACTGCATTTAATAAGGTTGATTTTCCTACACTCGGTAATCCTACCAAAACCACCGAAGCGTCACCTGAATGTTTAATAGCATATCCAACCCCACCACCACCGCCTTTACTTGATCCGCCATTTAACTCATCATTAAGCTTAGTCAATCTTGCCTTCATAATCCCATGATGGT
>CAYSME010000057.1:0-4335 GCA_964432085.1 uncultured Gammaproteobacteria bacterium
CATCTGATGGCCAATGGGCTCCAAGATAAATTCTAGATATTCCTATTAAAATAACCAAGACGATTCCTAAAATTAGACTAATAATACGAAGGTATTTTTTATTTAAACTGTGAAAGAGGAAAAAAGTAATCAAGCCATAGAAAGCGACGGCGACAAAAGTGTGTCCACTGGGAAGACTGTAACTATTTTCTGTAATTAGAGCCTCAGTTAATGGTGGACGAGGTCGATCAATTATGTTTTTTATGATCCAGACAAATATTTCACCACCGATAACAAAAATAAGTAAACTATTGATATAGGACCATTTTTTTAGCAGAAATAAAATAATTAAGGAAAAAATGACGGCGATGGTAATGGTTTTTCCGTTGGCAAGATCAGTAATAAAAAGCATGAATTGATTAAGACTGGGAGTTCGAAAATGACTGACGAGGTTGATAATTCTAAGATCGGCTTGGACTAGAGCTTCTTGACCGATGTAACTTTGGATAACTTCGAAAAAAAGATAGATAAAAAATAAAGTGATTAAAATGCCAACAGTTAAATAGAGGCCATATTTTTCACTGGGGGTAAGACGCCTTTTTATGAATTTAGAAATTTTTGGGTGTTTGTCTCTGATACGTTTAAATTCAGGGTCGTCTTTAATACCGTAACCGATTGATTTAATAATTGATTTAAAAAATTTGATCATAAATTAATGTGGACCGTAGGAGGGTCGAACTCCTGATCTCTGCAATGCGAATGCAGTGCTCTACCAACTAAGCTAACGGCCCTGAATATTTTTTATTTCATCAAATATTTTTGGTATTAGATTGTTGATTATATCCGATTCTTCTTTTAGAAATGGTTGTAAAACGTAGTCCTCTGTTGGGATATTATTTTGAGGTTTACCAATGCCGATTCGGATTCGATGAAATTGTTGAGTGCCGAGATGTTCAATAATAGATTTAATGCCGTTGTGTCCGGCAGGACCCCGATCAAATTGAATTCGATACTCCCCTACTGGTAAATCAAGATCGTCATGAATTATGTAAGTGTTTAGAGGTGAAATTTTATAAAAATTGGAAATTTTTTGAACCGAGATACCAGAGTTATTCATATATTCGGTGGGGATGGCAAAAATATTTTTTTGATCCTCAAAAATGGAGGCAGAAAGTTTGGATTTATTTTGAAGGGGCGATTCATGAATCGCCCTTACAAAATTTATGATTATATTTGATCCAAGATTATGTCGGGTGTTTTGATATTTTTTATCTGGATTGCCAAGACCGATGATGAGTTTCATAGTTTATTTTAGCATTGATGAGTTGATATATATAATAGTATATATATAGTATAAAGATATATATTGATACTTATTTATACCTAAAGATAGGTAAATATAAAGAAAGATAGTTAATTAGCAGTCGATTGATTAGAGTGCTAATTTGGTAAATTCAGATTCAGTGATGATTTTGGTGCCGAATTTTTTGGCGTTGATAAATTTACTTGAATTAGATTCGGTTTCGTTGGTGATTAAATAATCAGTATTTTTGGTAACAGAGGAAGAAATTTGGCCACCAAGAGAAATTATTTGATCCTCGATTTCTTTACGGGGCTTGGTGAGAGAACCGGTGATGGCAAAAGAGAGATCTTTTAATTTTCGAGATTCTTTTGGTAGAGACGTTGCATGCAACGTCTCTACGTGATTAAGAATAGAAGTAATAAAATCTTTGCGGTCCTGGATGCCTTGATATATTTTTTTAGCCAGAGTAATTTGGATTCCTGGCAGAGATTCTAATTGATCAATGGTGATATTTAAAAGTTTTTCTGAAGTATCAAAACCTGCATTTATTAATTGAATGATTCTTTGAGAACTGAAATTAGGGATGATGGCGGCATCAAATATTTGGCGAAGATTTAATATTTTTTTATTTTGAATTTCTTTGATAATATTATTACCAGACTTAGTGCCGAGACCGACTAGATTTTCAAAATCAGAAACTTTTAAATCATAAAAATCGCCTGGCAGACGGAGAAGTTTTTCATGATAAAGTTTGGCGATGGTTTTTTCGGAGATGCCTTTAATTTCAAGAGTGTCACAAAAAAGTTTTAAAGAACCGAGAATTTGGGCGGGGCAATTTTTGATATTAGGACATTTTAAAAATTTATTGTCAGTGATTAATTTGGCGCCACAAGACGGACAGCTAGTTGGAGCGATTATATGACCGGGAGTTATTTTAGTAATGACGTTTTCGATATGGGGAATGACATCTCCCCTTCTTTGAATTTCGACAATATCGTCGATATTGATATTTTTTTCTTTGATTAAATCGTAGTTGGCCAGAGAAGCAAAAGTAATAATAGCGCCGGAAATTTCGATGGGGTCAACTTCGGCGACTGGAGTGATAGTTCCCATAGGACCGACTTGCCATTCTATTTTGGAAATTCTGGTTTGGCTGGATCTGGCAGGAAATTTGTAAGCGACTTGTCCTTTTGGTCGATTATTTTTGGAACCAAGTTGGTGTTGTAAATTTATATCGTTAATTTTGACAACTAGACCATCAATTTCAAATTGATACCCCCCTCTTTTTTGATTTAGAAATTTTTGATAAATTTCTTCGATTTGGTCAAAATTTTGGCAATGAAAATTTTCGACAGTGGTGAAACCGTGGTGTTTAAGAAAATTTATTTTATTTATTTCTGTTTCAAAGGGCGTGTCGCGCCACGCCCCTACAGAAAAAATGTCAACGGCATATAAACTACATAATTCAGAATATTTTCCATCGAGACGTTGAGAGATGCCAGAGACGGCATTGCGGGAATTACTGTAATTGGTGTTTTGTAGAGACGCCCCGCGGGGCGTCTCTACATTGGTTATTTCATTTAATTTTTGGAAATCTTTTTCAAGCATGACGATTTCACAACGGACTGATCCGGAAAAATTATCCTTAAATTCAGAAACAAAATTTTTCATTTTAACTACATTTTGGGTGATAACATCACCAATAAGACCATCGCCACGAGTAACTGCATCAACTAATTTACCGTTTTTATATTCAATTTCTAGAGAAATGCCGTCACATTTAGGTTGAACAACAAAATCAGTACTTTGGGGAATTTTTTTTAATTCAAAATAGTGAATTAGATCTTCGATTTTGCTAACTTTATTTTGGGAACCCATGGGCATGGAGTGCTTTTTTTTATCAAAACCGGTGGTAAATTCTGAAGTGCCGACTTTGGTAAAAATTCGATGATAAGGATTTTGTTTTCTTAAAATGTCTTCAAGTACATCATAGGTGTGATCGTCCATAATTGGTTTACTGTCGGTGTAGTAAGCTTTTTTGGCTTCGATTAAAAGTTCACCTAGTTTTTCGGGAGATATATTTTTTAATTCGGGAGAATCGAGAGTGATCATGACTAATTATAAGACATTTAACTATTAGTTAAAAATTTTAAATATATATTTTATTTTGGTCCAAATTTTTTGATATAATTTTTTTATTAAAATAGATTTAATAAAATTTTTGTTTAAATAATGGTCAGAAATATTATATTTACTTCTTTTTCAAAAAAGAATTTTTATCTAAGATCAGCTATAAGTGCTTTTGTTTTACGGAAAGGTAAAACACCGATTAGTCCGTTTATGAATTTTGATTATAATTTAGAAGGTTTAGTTGATAAAAGTTCAATACGAATTGCAAATAATACTTTAATTGATAAGGCTGATGAATTATGGGTTTTTGGAGAAATTAGTGATGGAGTTTTAGTGGAGATATATTTAGCAAAAAAGAAAAAAATTCCGGTGAAATATTTGAAATTTGATAAATTAAGAAATGAGTTTTTAGAAATCGAGGAAAGTCAGGTGAAATTAGAGGATGTGTCTGATTGGATGTGGCAAATGGTTATTTTAAATAAAAAACTGGACAGATGGCACCCAAGGTTAAGATTTAACCGTAAATATCCGGTTGTTTACCCGGCTTATTCGAAAAGGAATTTTTTTTGGCAAATGCATATTAGTAAATATTGTTTAGAAAAGAAAATGGTTCCATTAAATCCTTTTATGCTCTTTAGATATTTTTTAGGCGATACTGTTAAAAGAGATGAAATATATCGGGCGAATAGTGAAATTGTTAATTTATGTGATGAATTATGGGTTTTTGGAGAAATTAGTGATGGAGTACAAAAAGAGATAGATTTGAAGAAAAAAATGAATGGTAAAATCAAATTTTTTAAAATAGTTAATAATAATCCGGTTGAATTTAGAAAAGTTTTGGAGAATAAAGTGGTTTTAGAAAAATAGATTAGGCGTTGGCGAGGCAATAGTAGGCGCCTTTGGTGGAACCACGTTTTTCAACA
>CAYSME010000058.1:0-3984 GCA_964432085.1 uncultured Gammaproteobacteria bacterium
TTTTTTATGGCCTTGAACGTGGGCGACCACATTCACCAGACATAAAAAATTCCGTTATGAAAAATTTAAATTTGATAAACAAATTAATCAGAAAAAAATAAAAAATCATTTCTAGGCCCTCTCACGACGTCACTATTTTTCTCGCTTCCAAATAAAATCTCTTTTCTTCCGCTTCTCCCATTGAAAATGCTTTCCTTGGCAAAACTCCATTTTTTATCACTGTTGGAAATAAATCTTCCTTTTTAATACTCTCTAGTAAAAATCCTATACCGCCACTTTCATTAACAATTTTCTCCACTGCATCTTTACCATGAATATAATCAATCTTCATTTCCACATTTTCATTCAAAAATTTATCTAAAAGTATTTGTAAATTTCCAATTGTCAAATTACTTCCCATATCTTTTATATTAATTTTTTCTATAACACCATTTGCAACTATTTCTACTTCTTCGCCATCACCTTTAATATAATTTTTTATTTTTTCTAATTGATCATTGGTCATTGGTAATTGATCATTTCTCATTATTACCCTATGGATAGGTTCAAATACCAAACCATCATCATATAAATTTACAACTTCTACTAATGCAAACCTTGCCGGATGATTTTCTATTTCTTTATCACTTAGATTTTTTTTGACATTTTGCCAATGGGCTTTTGCAGTTGCCATACTATGATTTCCATCTCCCATAGCAAACAGCACTCCTTCTCTACTAATTAATTTTTCCAAACTATTAGCAATATTTTTAATTATCTCTTCGCTGGTAATTTTCCATCCCCTAATGTGTCCTCCATCCATCATTAACTCAAAATCATAAATTTTATCTTCATCCTTTTTAACTTCGCCCTTCCGAAGCTGTAAAACAGCAAAGGAGGGATCATCAATCAGCACCATAATATGTGGTAATTCTATTGCTGCATTTTTTCTTATTTCCAACCTTGGCGGTATTCTACTTTCCACCGTTCCTTCTGTTTCCATAATTAATTTTTTATCTTTGGATGTGTAATCATATTTTTCCAAATCCAATGCCATTATTAGTCCATGCCTCATTCTTTTCCCTTTTTCAGTTGTCCTTTCTGTTAAAACCATTCCTTCAAATTTTTCCTCCAAAATTCCCTCATTTAAATAATCCACCATAGTCCTATTTACCTCTTTAATCATTTCGTCTTTATCTTTATGACCTAAATACACTTCCGGCAAAATCACTTTGTATGTTGATGGTTCTCCATTTATGTAATCCTCAACTTTTTGCCAATATTCCGGTTCTGAAGTATATTGATCACAGGCCACCACCGCCCATTTTGTCCAATTAAATCCCACTTGCCCGCCAGAATGCGCAGCTTTCGGCGGGTCTTTAGGTAATAAAATTCTTGGTATTCTTATTCCCAACTGGCCTAATTTCTCCTTAATTTTTTTGTCCATTTTCAATTTTAGCATCAAAAAACCCCGGCAATTCACCGGGGTTTTTATATACTGTTGGGGGACGGGCATGCCTGTCCCCCAACAACCAAACACAAATTATTTATAAATCACGTTTTTCTTATTCGTTTCTACAATTCCTAAAGAGATTTTTCTCTTCTGGACATCAATACTTTCAATATAAACTTGGACTTTTTCTCCTTCTTTAACCGACACTCCGCCAGTTAATTTAGAAATATGAATTAATCCTTCAACTCCAGTTTCCAGTTTAACTAAAGCTCCAAAATTAGCAATTCGAACCACTTCTCCTTCACATTCCTTATCCTTTGGATATTTTTCTTCAATTACTGCCCATGGATCATCAGTTAATCTCTTAATCGAAAATTGCAATCTACTGTCATCTTTATTAATTAATTTAATTTTAATCTTATCTTTTGCTCTAAACATTAAAGATAAGTCACTTACTTTCTCCCAAGAAATTTCTGAAATATGAACCAACCCTTCCAGATTTAATGGAGTTCCTTTATTGTCAGCGTTTACTCGAACAAAAATTCCAAATGGTTCAACTCTAACCACTTCAGCATCAAAAACATCACCCACTTCCAAACTCTCAATTGCTCCCACTTCCTCGCCGACTTTATCCGGTTCAGACACTAATCTTTCAGAAAAAACCAATCTATTTTTAGCTTGATCAACTTCTAAAACTTTAGTTTTAATTTTTTTACCCATCATTTTTTCCGGATCTCCATCATATTTGCTTCCAATTTGTGATCCTGGAATAAATCCAAAGAAACCAAACGGTGCCACTACCACAGCTCCACCTCGGTTCAACTCCTTAGCAAAGACCATTACTTCTCCACCACTCTTTTCTTTTTCTTTAAAATAATTCCAGCCATAACCACTAGCTGCGCCTCTAATTGAAGCTAAAATCTGACCTTTATCGTTTTCTGGGGATTTAATTTGAACTTCAATTTCATCGTTGATTTTCAAATCAGCCACATAATCTTTAACAAATTCAAATTCTTTACCGGAAACCACAGCATCGGTTTTACCGCCAACATCAATATAAATTGCCTTATTCTTAATTGCTGTAATTCTTCCTTTAACTTCCTGTCCTTTTTTAAGACCAATAAGTTCTACTCCTTCCATTTTTAAAAGATCCGCCATTGTCAAAGCAGCGTCACTTTTTTTGATTTTTTTATCTTTTTTCGCCATAAAACAAAAAATCCCGATTTATTCGGGATTGTTAAAGGGTTACTTGCCAAGCCGTAGCTTTAGCGAAGGATGGCCCCAAATAAATTAATAATTTGTTAAATAGGTCTAAATTTGAACCGTAGGGCCAAATTTTGCCTATTTATCAAACTCCGATTTATCGGAGTATTTAAATTCATTGAATCGAAAAATAAAGTCGCCCTGTCAAGGGAGATGTCCGAAGGACAGAGGGTTTTAATTGGATTTAGTTTCTGAATTCTGGCCATGACCTATCTTCAGAGTCCCTTGCGGGAAAACTATTGTCAGCGCTAAAGAGTTTCACTTCTCTGTTCGAAATGGGAAGAGGTGGTGCCACTTCGCTCCAATGACCAGAGTTCAAAAACTAAACTAATCGAATTTATTTGTAATTTATTTAAAATTTTATATTTCTCCCTTTTATCAAAGGGAGATGTCCTGAGTCCACGAAGGACAGAGGAATTTTGTTTTTCTTGGCCTCTAAATTGAGTTGCCCTTGTCCGCCATAGCCCTAGCGACGGCGGATTGCTCCGAGATCACTAAAACTATGTAAGACAAATATTGAAAAAGTTTCTTCAATCTTCTCTTCACTTAGCTTAAATCCTTTCAGATCTTCCACATGTGAAGTATTAACCGGTAGTCTCCCGGCGATTTCTCGTCCGATAAATCGGACAACGATTCCTTATCTTAGGGTCAGTTTCCTGTTTGAGATGCTTTCAACAGTTATCTTATAAGAACGTAGCTACCCAGCATTGCACTTGAAAGCACAACTGGCTCACCAGCGGTTCCCTCATCTAGGTCCTCTCGTACTGTGGATGAATCCCCTCAAGAATCGAACGATTACTACGGATAGAGACCGAGCTGTCTCGCGACGCTCTGAACCCAACTAACGCAGCGCTTTAATGGGCGAACAGACCAACCCTTGGCCCCTTCTTCAGGGCCAGGATGCGCCAAGTCGACATCGCATGTCGTTCCACAATTTCTTGTGGTCTTAGACTATCCCTTCATCCTCTTTCTTTTTATTATCCCTAATAAATAGAGTAGGAGCTAGCGTATTAGCCTCTTTATAAAAAGAGACTCTGTCCAAATTTTTGGACAAGTCGTTACAGGGTTATATTAAATGATTTAAAACAATTTGGATTCTCATTTAATAAACTTCCCGCGGTATTGGCCATTGATCAAGAATAACTAAAAAAGTTACTCAAATGTCAATTAAGGCGTTCACCGTTATGAGCTAGTTATTAAGTTTTTTTTGAAAAAAAACTTATAAAAAAACCAAAAAGACCCGTGATTTACAAACTAACGGAATTACTTCCGCCCACCCCGATTAAGCC
>CAYSME010000059.1:0-334 GCA_964432085.1 uncultured Gammaproteobacteria bacterium
ATAGTCAAAACCTTACCTGGAACAACATACAACTTCGGGGAAAAGTTTTAGTATTCGGATCCCTAGAACGCGCCGGTGGTTGCAATGGAACAACAAGATACGATGAAATCACCATTTCAGGAGTGGGTACTACCTGGTATGCCACAGATGGTGGTTTATGTGAATCTGCTGATGGTTTTATTTCTGGTGGAGCAAGACAATTAATTCAAGAAATAACTGAATTTGATACCGGCGAATATTCAATAAATTGGAAAACAGATGGCAGTGCAGTATCAGACGGAAAAGATAAAACACTTACAAATAAAGGTAATTATGATGGTAAAGGAGGTGTTGA
>CAYSME010000059.1:344-2718 GCA_964432085.1 uncultured Gammaproteobacteria bacterium
TTGCAGTTGGGACATCTGCTTCTTTATTTATTAACGATGTTAATCAAAATATTAATCAGGTTATTCAAAATAACACAGGTAATATCGGTATAAGCCCGATAGATGGAACCAATAATGCCTACTACGATTATGTTTTCGTTCGAAAATACGCTTCCACTGATCCCACCTCTTCTCCCCAATCCGAAGAAGCCGGCGGCGGCCCAATTGCCTATTGGAAATTCGACGAAGGTAGCGGTACCACTGTCTACGACTCCGCCGGTTCCAATAACGGCACAATTTCTGGTGCTACCTGGCAAACCGAAGACCAATGCCTATCAGGAAAATGTTTATATTTCAATGGCGTCAATAGTCTATCTGTAAATAATTCAAATATTCTTGACAATACAAATTCGATATCAATTTCAATTTGGGTTAAACCTACCACTACATCCGGTATTATTTCTATAATAAATCGATCTGGATTTACAGGACCAGATAATGGTTATTCTTTCGAAATCCAAGATGGAAAACCAACGGTCCTAATAAATAATGGTCGTGTTGCTAACAGTACTCAAAAATGTAATCAATCAGTAGATGTTAATAAATTTACTCATTTAGAATGGACTAGAAATAATTCAAATGATAATAAAATATTCATAAATGGAAAAGAGTGCACATACAGTTCAACTATTAATGTTTCACAAGTTTCAGTAAACACTACTTTAGGCATTGGGTCCAAATTAAACAAACAAAATATCGCCCCACATATGGATTATTCTAATCGTACATATAACTCACCATACACAGCAACATCATGGGGTGGTGACGCTGCCACAATTACTTATTACAGTAATGGTGGATATAATGGTCTCCCTTACAAAGTATTAGATAAAGGTTCCAGTGGTACTGGAGGTTCTTATTTGGATGATAACGGAAGCATGATGATCGAAGATAATAAAACTTACATTATTAGTGCTTGGATGAAAGCTAATCAGAATGTTTCATTAAATGCCTATTCTATGTGTATTAACAGAACAGCAGACAATGCCTACAGAACTGGCGGAGGTGTTGGTTTAACTACTGACTGGCAAAAAAAATTCTGGGTATATAACTCTGGTGTTGGTCACTCAGGGTCTTATTATTCTCGTCATATCATTTATGACGATACTGATTTACCATTAAATATTTATTGGTCTGGTTTTACTATTGAAAATGTAACTGGTACAGGAAAAACAAATCCCAGTTCAGATTTCTCGGGGTTTATTGATGACGTTAAAATCTATCCCTACGCCCGCACCGCCGATCAAATCAAACTCGATTATAATTCCCGTGGTTCTTCCAAAGGCTCCTCTGTTAATTTAGGAATTCAATCAAACACTATTCCATCCACTTCCTCTAGTCTGGCCGCTCATTGGAAATTTGATGAAGGTATTGGAACTAGTGTTTTTGATTCTTCAATAAACGAAACAAATGGTTATTTTTCTGGTGCCACTAAACCAATTTGGACAACTGGCAAATACAATTCCGGAATTGCTTTTTCTGGAGTAAATGATTCTTTAGTTGTCCCTTACAGACCAGCTTTTAGAGACGCTTTTACCGTTTCAATATGGATAAAAAGAACAACTGATTACAATCAACTCGCTGATGTAATGCTTTTATCGCCACCTAATGCTTGGTACTTTTATGATTCATACAATAGTGGAAGTATTCGTGGTGATGTTTATATTGATGGCACCAGAAGAGCAGGGTTAACTGTTCCTATACCTTTTGATGGTAATTGGTACCACGTTGCATATACCTATGATAGTGCCACTCATTTTTCCAAAATGTATAAAAATGGCACTTTATACAGCAGTGCTGAACTTACTGGTTTGGCTAATTATTTAGTAGATTCGGCCACAGGAAATATTTACAATATGGGGTTGAATAGTAAAGGAAGAGGAATTATTTTAGACGAACCACGCATCTACAATCGCGCCCTTACTGCCGATGAAATTAGACTAGATTACAACCAAAAATCAGCAACTACTTTTGGCACTTCCAATCAAACCATCGGCGGCACCACCACCTCTTTAGAATATTGCATTCCTGGCGACACTTCCTACTGTGCCTCCCCTGTCGCTGAATATAATTTTGAAGAAAATACTGGAACTACACTCAAAGACACCAGTGGAAATAATAACAATGGAACTTTCGGTTCCAGTTCCGCCGCACCCACTTGGACAATCGGCAAAAAAGGCGCTGGATTAAATTTTGATGGAAATGATAGTGTAACTATTCCAGACAATGACACCTTAGATCCAGGAGAAAACATAACTGTAGAGGCTTGGTTTAATCTAAATGATTTAAATGGAACCAATACAATTTTAGCAAAAAAATCAAGTAATGATAATTA
>CAYSME010000059.1:2728-3865 GCA_964432085.1 uncultured Gammaproteobacteria bacterium
ATATTAGAAACAATGGAGCTCAAATACTAGTAGGAGGATATGCATCAGACAGTAGTGGTTGTTATTCATCAACTGTTATTAACACATTAAATACCAATATTTGGTATCACCTCACCTTCACCTACAACAGACAAAATATGATCACTTATTTAAACGGGCAACGAATAAACAGTGAGAATAAAACCTGTATTTTAAATAGTGACAATTCTTCTCTCTATTTTGGAACCAGAGCTGGTAGTTCATTTTTCAAAGGCAAACTCGACGGCGTTAAAATTTATAATTACGCCCGCACCCCTGCCCAAATCGCCTACGACTACAACAAAGGCGCTCCAGTCGGCTGGTGGAAACTGGACGAATGTCAAGGCAACATCGCCAACGATTCCTCCGGTGTTGGTAATTCAGGAGTAATCGTTATTGGATCATCTGGCACCCAAAACTCACTCGGAACATGTCAAATTGGAACATCAGCAGCCTGGACCAACGGTGCCAGCGGTAAAGTTAACAGTTCGCTAAACTTCGACGGAACAGATGATTATGTAGATGTGGGAGATGTAGATCTTGTTAAAGATAATGATTTCACTATTAGTCTCTGGACAAAAATAAATAATTTTACCTACTATACTGGTGTAGGAAAAGGTGTCTACACAGATGGTCAAAAACAATATCAAGTCGGATTTGGTACCAATGGAGTTCCTTGGGTAGTTTTAAATAATGGAACAAATAAAGGTGTTTTAACTTTTGGTAATGCTCTCAACACTAACACTTGGTATCATTTGACCTATGTGTTCGACAGAGATAATTTATGTAAAGTATATGTAAATGGTATCTTTTGGGGCCAAGCATCAATGACTAATTATCAAGGAGATTTATCAAACAGTAATAATTTATTAATTGGGAAATATCAATCTATTAATACCTACACTAATGGTCAAATTGACGATGTTCGCATCTACAACTACGCTCTGACATCAGAGCAGGTAAAGACTATTTACAATAACGGTGCTATTAACTTCAACTAACCCAGAACAAGCCTGTCCCGCCACTGCGGGGTCAAACAGATTTATAATGGCGGCGCAGTAAATTTTAATTAAATTGTTTTATTGATGTAGAGACGCCCCGCGGGGCGTCTCTACAAAA
>CAYSME010000060.1:0-3832 GCA_964432085.1 uncultured Gammaproteobacteria bacterium
ATGATTCCAATGATCAAGAAAATTTAATCAAAAATATTCTCCACGAAATGGATCTAACTCCAAAAGAATTTAAACCCTCCAGTATTTTGTACTATATCGAGGCCGCTAAAAATTCTTATCAATCTCCAAAAGAGATGAAACTTCAAAGCCACGGTTTTTGGCAGGAATATGCTGCTAAAATTTATGCTCGCTACCAAGAAAAATTATTTGAATTCCATGCCCTTGATTTCAATGATTTATTATTTAAAACCGTCGAATTATTTTTAGATCATCCTGATGTTTTAGCTAAATATCAGGAAATTTATAAATTTATTATGGTGGATGAATATCAAGACACTAATCAAATCCAATATCTTCTTACTAAACTTTTAGCCCAAAAATATAAACAAATTACTGTCGTCGGTGATGCTTCTCAAGCCATTTATGGCTGGCGTGGTGCTGATTATCGAAATTTAGTTAATTTCACCACGGATTTTAAAAATGCCAAGATAATTAATCTTGAAGAAAACTATCGTTCCACTCAAATAATTCTTGACGCTGCCAATGCTGTTATTTCTAAAGATACTTCTCATCCAATTCTAAAATTATTCACTCAAAAAAAATCAGAGGATAAAATTAAAATTTTTGAAGCCGAAAATGAAGTCGCTGAAGCTGATTTTATCGCTTCTAAAATTAAATTTATCGTCGATAATATGAGAATTCCATTACGAAATATTGCCGTTCTTTATCGTATGAATGCTCAATCTCGTGTTATAGAAGAAGCTTTCCTCCGTCAAAGTATCCCTTATGTTTTATTGGGTGGTATTCGTTTTTATGAACGTGCTGAAATTAAAGATATTTTATCTATGCTGCGGTTTGCCAGTAATTCTTCCGATCACATTTCTGAAGAAAGAATTGATAAAGCCTTAGGTAAACGTAAAAAATCTAATTTAATTGATCATATAAAAGGAATGGATTTAGAGAATCTCACTTCTCTTCAAATTTTAGAATCTTTAGTTGTTAATTCCGGTTATCTTGATAAATTTGATGCCAAAGACGAAGAAGACCAAAAAAGAATTGAAAATATAAAAGAGTTAAAATCTGTAGCTGCTGAATACCCAAATCTTACAGCCTTTTTGGAAAATATTACTTTAGTTCAACAAGAATATTCTTTACAAGAAAAAAATAAGAAAAAGGAAAATCGTGATGGAGTTAAACTAATGACTCTTCACAGTGCCAAAGGTTTGGAATTTGAAGTTGTTTTTATGGTTGGGTTTGAGGAGGGAATTCTGCCCCATTCTCGTTGTTTAATAGATGAAACTCAAATTGAAGAAGAGCGTCGTCTTTGTTATGTTGGCATCACTCGAGCCAAAGATTATTTATATATTTCTTATGCTTCAAAACGCCTGTTTTTTGGCAAAAGCAGTTTAAACGAACCCAGCCGATTTTTAGCCGACATTCCACCAGAATTAGCTGAGTTTGAAGAAAGTTTAGAATTGGTTCGCGATTATCGCCATCCCAAAAAATCCAAAGACGATGATGATATTATTTATGATCCTGATATATACTAATTTATTAAAATGATCACTAAAATTCTCACCATCAAGGATAAAGATTTATATGATTCGAAAATTATTCATCCAGTTCAAACCTGGGAGTGGGGAGATTTTCAAATTTCTCAAGGTCACAAAGTTTACCGAATTGGAGTCTTTGATGACAAAGATAAAATAATTTCCGCTTTTTCAATAAGCTTTCATAAAATTCCCAAAACTAAATTTTCCATTGGTACCATTCTTCGTGGTCCGGAAATTACCAATGAAATAAACCAAGAAGTTACAAAAATTGCCCAAAAAGAAAACGCTATTTTTATCAAATTTGAACCAAATGTTATTTATCAAAAATTTGATAAATATAACAATCGTTCTCATGTTTTCCAAAAACCAATTTTTCCAAATTTAGAAAAATCACCTAAAGTAGCCTTTTATCCTTTTACTTTTTTAATTGACCTTACTAAAACAGAAACTGAACTTTTGGAAAATATGCACACCAAAACTCGCTATAACATTAAAATTGCCAATCGTTTTGGAGTTGAAATAAAAGAAGAAACTAATGATAAAGGTTTTGAAATTTATCTAAAACTTTTAATGGATACCACTAAACGTCAAGGTTTTTATCTTCACACTGAAAAATATCATCGCGATTTATGGAAACAATTAAAAAACACCGATATGGTTCACATCATGTTGGCTTCCTATGAAAATCAAGTTTTATCTGCTTTTATGATTTTTAAAGTAAAAGATCAACTATTTTATCCTTATGGTGCCTCCTTAGATATTAATCGTCAAGTCCAAGCTCCAACTCTTTTGATGTGGGAGGTAATTAAATTAGGGAAAGAGTTGAAATGTAAAACTTTTGATATGTGGGGTTGTCTTGGCCCTCACGCCAAAGAATCTGAAACGGGTTTCGGTTTTCATCGTTTCAAACAGGGATATGGAGGAGAACTTGTCGAATATGTCGGCACTTATGATTTAATTATTAATAAAAATTTGTATAAACTTTACAATACAGTTGATAAAATCCGCTGGAAACTTCTCCGCCTCAAAGCCTCAATTTCAAAAAAATAAGGTAAAATAGACTATGTCTTCATCAAAGCTTTCCATGTCGGATTTAGAGCATATTTCTAAATTGGCTCGTATTGAATTAACCGACACCGAAAAAAATACTTTTCTCCCGCAACTGGAATCTGTTATTGAATATCTGGATATTTTAAATAAAGTTGATACTGATAGTGTTCAGCCTACGTATCGTGTTAACGAACAATCAAATGTTTTTCACCAAGATGAAATTAAAGAGTCTTTGCCAGTTGACCTGGCTTTAAGCACTGCCCCTCGCACTAAAGATAATTACATAGTTGTTACAAGAACAATCTCCGCCAAAGGCGGATCCGTCTCTGGCGAAAAAAAATAATATGGATTTTTCAACTTTAACCATTAATCAAATTCGACAAGGCTTACTCGATAAACAATTTACTGCAGTTGAAATTGTTAATTTCTTTTTAGATCGCATCAAAATAATCGATCCTCAAATTAAAGCTTTCATCACTATTACCGATAAATTTGCCTTAAATCAGGCAAAAATTATAGATGAAAAAATAAAAAAAGGGGAATCAATAGGAAAATTGGCCGGTTCTATTATGGCGGTTAAAGATATTTTTTTAACTAAAGGAATTCAAACCACTGCTTCATCACAAACTTTAAATGGTTATATTCCTCAATATTCTTCAACTATTTATCAAAAACTTATTAATGAGGACGCCATTTTAATTGGTAAAACCAACACCGATGTTTTTGCTTTTGGTGCTTCAACCGAAAGTTCCGGTTATTTCACCACTAAAAATCCTTGGAATTTAGAAATGGTCCCCGGTGGTTCCTCTGGTGGTTCGGCCGCTGCAGTTTCCACTCGTCTTTGTCATTTTGCTCTTGGCACCGACACCGGTGGATCCATTCGTCAACCTGCGTCTTTATGTGGTGTCAGCGGTATTAAAACTACTTATGGTTTAAATTCCCGTTATGGTATTACCGCCATGGCCTCATCTTTTGATTGTCCCGGAGTTTTTGCCAATAATTCCCAAGATATTGCTCTTATTACCGAAATAACGGCCAGTGTTGATCCGCATGATGCCACTTCTATAGACAAAGAAGTCCCAAAATATTCTCAAAATTTAGGACCTTTCGCGGCCAAAGTAAAAGGTGTTTCGCAAGGAGATTATCAGGGCGCTATGCGGAAAATGATCTACGATCTACAAGATGAATTAGGAGAGGAGATTATTACTGCAAAAGCACAAGAGTATGTG
>CAYSME010000061.1:0-3823 GCA_964432085.1 uncultured Gammaproteobacteria bacterium
CGTCCCTTCTATCTTAGCAGATTGTCTAAAATTCTAACATGCTCCCGGAAATGAAAGGAGAGCTAAAAATATACCTGATGAAAACATTTAAAAATAGGTAAAATCTGTTGGTAGCTCTTCTTAAAAAGAAAAGGATGAGACTATGAAAGGGAGGTAAAAAAATGGTATACAAAAAGCCAGTAGTTTTGGCACAAAGTACTGTACGGTTAGCAGAATGCCGCCCGAATAGTAAACCGAGTGGAAGACCTTGTAATAAACCAGGGCCAAGCGGACGCTAATGGATAATAGGCGACGATGTTAAGCCTATAGCATCGTCGCCTATTGCTATGGAGAATTAAAATGTATTTCAAACAAAAGTCTAATATTATATTTAGAAATTATAAGTCCTTTGGTTATATAACAGACAATAGAAATTTCGGGTATAGACAAGCTAATAATGATGGAAACGACATTGGAGATAAAATTGTATCTGAGAGCGGGGCAGTATTTTTATCTGTTTTAAGTGAAAAACCACAGACACTTGATGATCTAGCAAAAAAAATAAGCATGCAGTTTACAAATGTGGATATTGAATCAATTAAAATTGATGCAAAAGAGTTTTATTACTTACTTGAAGCGGATGGATTTATTGCATCTGGTGAAACGTTGCAGGAATGCAATGAAAAAGACTCGAGGTTTTCATACAAGGTAGCGGAACCTAAAAATAAAGAAAAAGATTGTTCTTCGACTAAAGATTTTAACAAATCCACGCAAGAATTTTTTGATGAGTACTTTAAAGGCGAATCTCAGCTTACAAATTTACACATAGAAATTACAAGCAGATGCAACGAAAGATGCGTACATTGTTATATCCCACATGATAATAAAATCAATCATATGGAACTTGATTTGTTTTATAATATTTTAGAACAATGCAAAAAAATGAATCTATTACATGTGACATTAAGTGGTGGTGAACCAATGATGCACAATAACTTTATTGATTTTCTTAAAAAATGTAATGAATACAACTTTTCCGTGAATGTTCTAAGTAATTTGACTTTATTAAATAATGGGATTATCGATGAAATGAAAAGGAACCGCCTTTTGGGTGTTCAGGTATCATTATACTCAATGGACCCCAATACTCACGATGCCATAACCCAAATAAAAGGAAGTTTTGAAAAAACTAAAAATGCAATATTAAAACTAAAGGAAAATGATATCCCTCTGCAAATTAGTTGTCCAATAATGAAACAAAATAGATATTGCTATAATGGTGTTATGGAGTGGGGCAAATCACAAAATATACATGTTAGTAGTGACTATGTCATTATTGCAAGATACGACCATACAACACAAAATCTAAGAAGCCGTCTCTCAATAAATGATGTCAGAGAGATTCTTAACCAAAGAATTATTAGAGAACCCGAATATTTTGAGTTAATGGAAAAGGAAGCTGATAGGAAAAAGAATACGAATCAAGACGATATTGTCTGCAGCGTTTGTTATTCATCCATATGTATAGCAGACAACGGAAATGTATATCCATGTGCTGGTTGGCAGGATTATATAGTTGGGAACATAAATGATACATTGCTAAAAGATATTTGGACTAATTCAATAAAGATAAAATATTTAAGGAACCTGCGGAAACGAGATTTCCCAAAGTGTATTCAATGTCCAGAAAAAGAGTATTGTACAATGTGTATGGTTAGAAACGCAAATGAACACCCTGCAGGAGACCCGTTAGCAGTTAATGAGTATTTTTGTAATATCGCAAAACTTAATAAAAAAAAGGTTCTTGAATGGAAAGTTAATCTAAACACTTAAGGCAAGTGTTAAAGTTGCATAAATATATTAATGCAATAGATTATAAAACATCTAAAATCAACAGAAAGAGAAAATAATATGGATGTTGGTAAAGTTCGGGTTGTTTGTCTTTTTAATAATTTGCTGTATATAGATATGGTTATTATAGTTTTTGGGACGGAACTTCTACCCGTAATGGATTTGGGTAATCCTTTAACCGGTTGCTTTCAAAACAAATGTTGTGACCAATGTATTGAAACAATTAAAAAAGTTTTAAAAACTGCTCTATACCCCGAAATAAAATATCTGCTTAAATGTAAAAAACCCATTAATCCCCGTAACTTTATTTCCTGGTTATTAACATTAGTATAAATACTATCCACCACCCCATTTTAGTTAATAAAATTTTTGTTTCTTAAAATTAATGTCGGAGAGTATTAAAATGAATGAAGTAAAATATAATCATGTACAACTATCAAAGTTTTTAATGAAGCCGTTTGCTCATAAGACTAAAGATGGGAAACAAGTATATTATTTTGACTTAAAAAAAAGAAAAATTTTAGAAGAAAAAATTAATAAACTCGGTACAGAACCTGATTACTATTATCCTGAAACAGAGTTTTACTTGCATAAAGAAGTTGAATCAAAAGCCGGCGATGTATATATGTTATTGAAAAGTATATCAAAAACCATGTCACCATTTCAGCTTACTGAGGAAGATACAAAAAATATACAAAGGTTATTTGCTTATTCGCTTTTACGAGGTGAAGGATTAAAGAAAGAGACAATAAATAAAAGCATTTATCTTCAATTATTTTCTGAAAAAGACCAAACCGCATTAATAATTGGTACGCCTCAACACGTTTTAAAATACTTCAGCAATTATTTTGCCGATATACTAATAAACAAAAGTTTCGTTGATTTTGTATTGCCACATAGCTGTATGTATCCCTTATCAAGCGTTAGTAAAAAAAGTAATATAAAAATACGATATTGGTGTATGCCAATATCTCCAAAGTGTTGCGTACTATTAATTCCTAAAGAACATCTTAAAATCTTTATGAATGGGAATATCATACGAGGATTATATATTGAATCTGATGATGAGTTAAGGGAATATAACGATTTTGCATTTGAGTGGGAAAATATTAATGGTAAAAAGTTTATTGTCGGTGATAAAGTAGAATTAAATAGGCTTTTACGAAATAACAAATGTTTTTATAAAATACTAAAGGCGTTGTCAAAAAAATTTATGCTTTTACTAAATAAAATGAGAAAAATAATATAGTTCATATGGATATATGAGAGTAGATAGAACCCCAAAAATGATGGGTTTTCGGAGATTACCGCAGCTAAAAAGGTTAAGTCAATTTATGGGTTTGTGCTGTAAGGGGTACCTGGCCTTGGCGGGTGAATCTTATCGCAAACAAGCAGTAACCATAATCATGGCGGGATAATCCTCCGTCACCAACACTATAGTGTTGGCGCCACCTCCTTTAGGAAAAGGAGGCTTTGGCTCCACACCTCATCAGTCGCCTGCGGCGACAGCTTCCCCTCGAGGGGAAGCCAAGGAATAGTGAAGGCAGGCGGCATTCGTGAGCCGACGGGCATGCGGTCTGGATTGCCACCCCAGCACTAGATTGCGGGTCTTTTCTTTTGGGCAGGAAAATCTAGTGCTGGGTCGCAATGACGGGCGGCGAGAGCAGGCAGCTATTACTATAGGTTAACAAAAAGCCAGCTGTCCAATGCTTCTTCGACCCTGCTTTTGCTCATACCGGCCTTAGCGAATTTGGAATAAAGGAACTCGATTGCGCGCCAGTCCATTTCGCCCAGTTCCGTTTTTTGGCCGTTAAGTATACTTTCTTTGACTGTGGAGTCGTTGAGCGGCCCCAGTGCATGCATAAACTCATGTAAAATCAGATAGTGCCGCTTTTCCTGTGTAGTCGTGTCGGTAGCAATTCCTACACAGACTTTGGTAAGTTGTTTTTTGCTGTTCCATTTCATGCCGGTAAAGCCCGTGTTGCCTTCTACG
>CAYSME010000062.1:0-3572 GCA_964432085.1 uncultured Gammaproteobacteria bacterium
TGTTTAATTTTTCAATGGCAATGTCTAGTTTTTGTAAGGTTTTTTCTTTACCTAAGGCCGGTAAACATTCAACAACTGGAGGAGTGTGGTCTGTGCCGCAAATAGCAACTCGAAAAACCATAAAAAATTCACCAGTATTCCAATTATTATTTTTAATTAATTCCAATAATTTGTCTGATAAATTGTCAAAATTATTGTTTATTAGTTCTTTAGATTTTTGAAGCATATCAACAGCTAATTTGGGAGTCGTTCCTTTTTTAAGCAATAAATCTGTTTCATATTCAACATTTTCAAATAAAAATTTAGTCTGATTTTTTAAATCAGAGAATTTAATAATTCTTTCTTTTAGAATCGGAATCAAAATTTTGACTTGTTGATCTGAACATTCGGGTAAAAATTTTTTAAAATAATTAAAAGTTTTTTGTTCATCTAACTGGCGAATATAATAGCCATTTAAATAATCTAATTTTTTACGATCGAAAATGGGAGATTTTTTGTGAAGATGTTTAATATCAAATTCTTTGACAAATTCCTCTAGAGTAAAAAACTCACGATTATCACCAGGATTCCAACCTAAAAACATTAAAAAATTAAGCATGGCTTCGGGTAGGTAACCATCTTCTAGAAATGATCTGGCCGAAGTGGCACCATGACGCTTACTTAATTTACCTTTACCATCTGGATTCAATAAAACCGTAAGATGGGCAAATTGAGGTGGTTCCCAACCAAATGCACGATAAAGTAAAAGATGTTTTGGGGTGGAAGTAAGCCATTCCTCGCCGCGGAAAACATGAGAGATATTCATAAGATGATCGTCAACAACGGCAGCAAAATGATAAGTGGGAATTCCATTTGATTTGATCAAAACTTGATCATCAACTTCGTTGGTGTTGAATTTTATTTTGCCGCGAATTAAATCTTCACAAATTATGGTTTCATTTTTGGGAATAACCATACGGATAGTGTATGGAATTTTATTATCAAGGTTTTTTTGAATTTCCTCTTTTGATAAATGAAGACAATGTTGGTCATAACGTGGTAATTGTTTTGAGGCTTTTTGGGTGACACGAAGACTATCTAATCTTTCTTGAGTGCAAAAACAATAATAAGCCAAACCCTTATCAATTAATTCTTTGATATATTTTTGATAAATTTCAAGACGTTCGGTTTGAATATAAGGACCATAAGGACCGCCGATGTCGGGACCTTCATCCCAAGACAAACCATAATCTTTAATTACTTGTAGGGTTCTTTCTGCTGATCCCTCGATAAACCTTTTTTGATCAGTGTCTTCAATTCTGATAATAAACTGACCATCATTTTTTTTAGCCAAAGCATAGTCATAAAGACAAGTTCTTAGGTGTCCAATATGATATTCCCCTGTTGGACTGGGAGCAATTCGTGTTCTGATAATTATTTTGTCGATCATGGCTAATTCTATCATTTAGTGTAAAATATTTTTATGTCTTTGACTCAAACTGCTTATGCTTCTAGGAACTTAATAAAATATGGTGGAACAGGATTAATTGCTCTGGTTTTATTATGGTCGATTGGAAAGATAGTAATTAGCGCTTATAAGGCGGCTCACCCAGCACATATAGAACCAACGGTTAGGTATGGGATGTTGCCTAAAAATGTTTTTCCATCTAAAGAATTTACTAAAAAGAATTTTATTTTTGAATTTACTAATGATGTGGTTCCAAATTTTGGAGATCAAGCAAAAGTTTATATTATATATAGATCAAATACAGAAATTTTGGCATTGGAAGAGGCAAAAGAAGTGGCTAAAAATTTTGGTTTTGAAAATGAACCGATTGAAGTAAGTGAAGGTGTTTATGAATTTAAAAATGAGAAAAATCAAAAGACATTAACCATGAATGTTTTAGAGGGTGATTTTGATTTGAAATATCCATATTTAGAAGATTCGTCAGTTTTAGATACAAGTGATATGCCAGACAGAGAAAAATCAATTGATATTGCTGAATCATTTTTGGAATCGGGAAATAAATATAGTGATGATTTAAAAAATGGAGAAAAGAAAATAAGTTATTGGAAAATTAGTGATGGAACAATGACGGCAGTGAGTGCACTATCTGAGGCAAATGCGGTAAAGGTGGAATTTTTTCGATCTCTTTTGGATGATAAATGGAAAATAGTTTCGACTCAAAATGGGAAAGCATCAGTGTCAATTTTGATTACAGGAGCTAGTCAAAATGATAAAAAGATAATTGAAGCTAATTTTAAATATGCGGTTATAGATAGAGAATCTTATTCGACCTATCCTCTTAAAACATCAGCTGAGGCAATCAATGATTTACAAACTGGTAATTATTGGCCAGTATCTGACGTCAGTTCGGAAAATGTGACTATAAGAAATATGGAAATGGCTTATTATGAACCGGTTACCCTAACACAATATTTGCAGCCGATTTATATTTTTAAAGGCGACAATAATTTCGTAGCGTATATATCAGCTGTCAAGAGTAGTTATGTTTCTAATTAAGGTTGATATATCTGCCAAAAGACATTATTTTTAGCCCAGTCTATGATTTTTTTAGTATCACCAAAACGGTCTTCGCTTTGAGTAACAACACTGATCAAATAATGGCCATTAAGATTAATTAAACCAATGAAACTGCCACCAGCTTCCTCGGTGTAACCGGTTTTTAAACCTTCAATTTCAGGAATAACTCCAAGGAGTTCATCTGTTGAAGTGAGTTCATGTTTGATAGTTTTATCTACAGATTCAACAGTGATTTTTTTTTGCTTAACAATTTCCGTTATAGTTGAATTTTTAATGGCAAGACGAGCTATTTGAGAAAGATCGTAGGCAGTGGAATAATGATTTTCATTATGAATACCATCGTAATTAGTAAAATGAGTGTTTTTTAAACCATATTTTTGAATAAGTAAATTCATTTCTTTGATAAAACCAGGTTCTCCACTTTGATGGTGATTGGCTAAAGTAAAAGCAGCATCATTAGCTGAATAAACTAAAAGAGCATCGACTAGAGATTTTATAGTAATTTTTTCTCCCAATTTTAATTTCATGGTTTGACCTTCGGAATATTCCTGTTTTATGGTTAATTCTTCATCAAGTGGATAAATATTTAAGGCTGTAAGAGCAGTGATTAATTTAGTAGTGGAAGCAGGAAAAATTTTTTGATCTGAATTTTTGGACAAGATTATGGTGTTGGTAGCAGCATCAATGAGAATATAATGAGTGGAATTTAGTTGAGGTTCGATTGAAAGTTTTGAATATATCTTGTCAGGATGTTGATACTGGAGTAAATCAGCATTTTTAGAAAAAGCTAAATTTTTTGGATAAATTGACCAAAAACTAAATGTTGGCAACCAAAATAAATTTAAAAAACAAATCAAAAAAATAATTGTAAAATCAAAAAAATTATTTTTTGGCAGGCGCATCTTTTTGGTTTAACATTAAACCAACATCGTCGAGCTGCTTTTTATCGACTTCGCTGGGAGCATTCATTAATAGATCAACTCCATTGGAATTTAAAGGAAAAGCATAAACATCACGAATGTTTGGTTCATCTAAAAGCAACATTATA
>CAYSME010000063.1:0-3453 GCA_964432085.1 uncultured Gammaproteobacteria bacterium
CCATTAGACCAAAACGAAGAGATAAAACTTTTGTTTCCCTTTCATCTAAAGATCCGAGAACTTCTTCAATGGATTCGCGTAATAACTCTTTACTGGTTTCTTCGTAGGGAGACATTTGAGTGGTGTCTTCGATAAAATCACCTAAAAATGAATCTTCATCGTCACCAACTGGAGTGGAAAGTGAAGTGGTATCTTGGGAGATTCGGTAAATTTCTTCAACTTTTTCGATAGTGATTCCAACTTCTTCGGCAATCTGTTCAATTTCTGGCTCGTGACCAAGTCGTTGAGTTAAAGCTCGGGTGGCTTTGTAAACTTTATTAATGGTTTCAACCATATGAACAGGGATACGAATAGTTTTGGCTTGATCAGCAATAGCACGAGTAATGGCTTGACGAATCCACCAAGTGGCATAGGTGGAAAATTTAAAACCACGATGCCAATCAAATTTTTCAACGGCACGCATTAAGCCCTGATTACCTTCTTGAACTAAATCTAGAAAAGTAAGTCCGCGACCAATGTATTTTTTGGCGATAGATACGACTAAACGTAAATTAGCATTAATTAATTTTTCACGAGCAGATTCAGAACCTTTTTCAATTTGTTGAGCTAAATCGACTTCTTCTTCGAAAGTTAAAAGATTAATTTTTCCAATTTCTTTTAAATACATCCTAACCGAATCAATATTACCTTTTTGGGATAAAAGACTTAAAAGATCAGCGGAATTATTTTTTTCTTTTTCGATTTCTACAACCTCTTTGGATTCAACTTTATCAAAAACGTCGACGCCGTGTTCAAAAAGATAATCAAAAATATCGTCGATTTCTTGAATATATTTTTCGGGTTCGGGAATTTGCTTTAAAACTTCATCATTGGTAAGATAGTGTAGCTTCTTAGCTTGGTTGAGTAACGCCTGCTTGACTTTGGATATGTTTAACGTGGCTACCATGGGGTATATTGTATAGGAAAAATTGGGAAAAATCTACTTGTAACTTAATAGAAAGTTTTTTATTTTGGGAAGTAAAAATACTAGACTAAAAATAATACTGCAAGTGTGACCGATTATTGGAATAGTGATATTTTTAGTGTTTTTTATAAAAGCAGTTTTTACTGGTACTAATTCATCTGCTATTGAATTAATGGTTAATATATTTTTTCTATTTTTTATTTTCTTTAGATTTAGATTTTCAATTGATTCTCTAAAAGCTGGATAATTTTTAGTTCTTTTGTAAAATCCCCTAAAACCATTAACTTCGCCTTTTTTAAGACGAGAACAAATAGTAATTAATTTGTATATTCGTGATGGATTTTTTAAAAATGCATTAATAATTAGACTACCTCCGGCGCTTATTCCAATTAAAGAAACTTTACTGTTTATTGGTTGATTACTAATTAAGTCAATCAATCTTTTTAATTTATATTGATAATTTTCGTTACTTTTCCATTTAACTGGAAACATTATAACTTTAGTGAAGTTATAAAAAATGTTAAATATTAAAGAATAATGACTATCACTTAATCCGGGGACTAAAATTAATATGTTTTGGTGTTTATTTGAGATCATTTAATTTTTCTAAAATTTGTTTTGACTCCAAATAAAGTTTATTAAATTCTTCTGAATCTTCATCAGATTCGAGTTTGGTCATTTGATTGCTGATTTGATTTAATCTGTCTTTTAATAATATTTGATTAATCTTATTAACAGCTTTTTTAATTTCGGATAAACGAACCTTGGATTCAATCTGATTTCTTTGCGATTCAAAATAAAGAGTTTCAAAAAGCGGTTTAATTTCAGCCGGCAAAGAGTCTAAGACTTCTTTTAAATTTTTATCTTCGTTTTCTAAAAGAAATTTAGCAATAGTTTGGAATCGGGAAACGGTTAATTGATTAAGATATTTTTTTAATTTTTGCGACAGTTTAGTTGGATTTTTGGCACCAATAATTAAAATTAATAATAACTCTTCGAGTTTTTCAGTTTTATTTTCTGATTCTTCTACCTCTTTTTTTGGCCTTCCTGCGCTAAAGCTTCGGATGGGTGAAATTAAATATTTTTGAGCTTCTTCATAAATTGATTCAACACTGGAATTAATTTCATTGGCCAGTTTAGTGAAATAATCAGATTTAGTGACAGAATTTTTAATTTTGACTAAAAATGGCAAAACGACATTTAAAACTTCTTTTTTACCTTTAACAGTATTAATATCGTTGGACTTTAATTGAGATTGAATAATATAATCCCAAATATCAGTGGCTTTAGTTAATTGTAGTTTAAAAAATTCTGGATCGGCTTTGATGGCTTCATCAGGATCTTTGTATTTATCGCCTAGATTTAAAACTTTGATATCAAATTCCATGGAGTCGGCTAATTCAATAGATTTTCGAGCCGCATTATTGCCGGCAAAATCAGAGTCGAGAGCGAGAATCAAAGTGTCGGTATAGCGACGAAGAAGCTGGAGTTGGTCTTGAGTAAAAGCAGTGCCTTTAAGGGCAACAAAATTTTTATATCCGGATTGGTAAGGAGAAATCATGTCGAATTCCCCTTCGACAACCACTACGGAGTTTTTCTGTCTAATGGATTCTTTGGCTAAATTTAAACCGAAAAGCATTTGACTTTTATGATAAATTTCAGTTTCAGGAGAATTAATATACTTAGCTGAATTAGGATTTTTACTGAAAGGTAAAATGCGACCGGAAAAACCGACGATGTGGCCACGATAATTGGGTAATGGAAAAGTAAGACGACCATTAAAACGATCATAAAGACCGGATCCATAATTGCTTTTACCAAATGTGCCGGTAGCAACCAAATCATCAATTTTGTAACCTTTTTTTAAAATAAAATTACTGAGATATTTTGAGTCTTCGGGAGAAAAACCGATATTAAAAGTTTTGATGGTTTCAACTGTAATTCCCCTGTTGGTGGTATATTCTAGAGCAGGTTTACCCAATGGATGGGATAAAAGAATGTAGTTATAAAATTTGGCAACCTGAGTGTTGATTTCAACTAATAATTTCTTTTTAGATTCCTGATGGTCAATTAAACTACTTTTAATTAAAGTGACGCCAGCTAATTTAGCTAATTCTTCAAGAGCTTCACGAAAATCAATTCGTTCATATTCTTGCAGAAAAGTGAAAACATCTCCGGCTTTACCACAACCAAAACATTTGAAAATCTGCATTTCTTCAGAGACGGTGAATGAAGGAGTTTTTTCGCCATGAAAAGGACAACAGGCCACATGATGACGACCTCGTTTTTTTAGAGGGACATAACGATTAATTACATCGACAATATTGAGCTTTTGTTTAATTTCTTCGACTTGGTTTTCCACTGAGCTATTATACCTTGCTTATGAGTAGAGACGCCATATATGGCGTCTCTACAAAACCCACCAACCTGCGGCACCCTCCTTTGAAAAGGGAGGGTTTATTTTTCAATCTCCCCTGACCTCTTTTTGA
>CAYSME010000064.1:0-3303 GCA_964432085.1 uncultured Gammaproteobacteria bacterium
ACAAAGATTATACTGTCCAATTTGATATGACTCTTCCTGGACAAAAAAATGCCTTCCATGCTGAAACTAATCATCATGAATTAGAAGCTGCCATGGTAGATCTGCGAGAGGCTATCGAAAAGCAAATTAAAAAATACAAACACGCTGACTAATATGTTAAAATACCACTCATGTCTGCTAAATCTAAAAAAACACCAAGAATTTTGATTGCCCTTGTTTGTTCAGTTTGTGGCGCTCAAAATTATCTTACCGAAAAAAACAAAACTAATACTCCTGACAAATTAAAATTTGTCAAATATTGTCGTTGGTGTAAGAAAAAAACCGAACATAAGGAAAGCACCAAACTTAAGTAAAAGTTATATGAATTTTAAATCCCATTTCATTAAGGAATGGACTGTCCAAGCTTTACGCCAATTTTTTATCGATCGTGATTTTCACGAAGCAGAAGTTCCTATTTTAATTCCCTCTGTTCCTACAGAACCAAACATTTATCCTCTTAAAACCACCTGGAGTCATAAAAATATCGATTTTTATCTCCCCACCTCTCCCGAAACCTCTCTTAAAAAACTAATTTCTCAAGGCCTTGGTAACTGTTTTTCCATCTGTAAATCTTTTCGAGATTCGGAAGATATCGGACCAACTCATAATCTAGAATTTTCCCTATTGGAATGGTATGAAATGGATAAAAATTATCAAGATATTGCCAAAACCACTCAAGAATTAGTATTAAATATATACCATAGCATACTTAAAAAACAAAATAAAAGAATAACTAATTTACTCAATTATCAAAACCAATCTATTGACCTCTCTTCCCCATGGTATTCTTTTACCTTATCTCAACTTTTTCAAAAATTCGCCAACATCGACTTGTCAAAAAATTTAACTCCCAAATCAATTATCGCTACTGCTAAATCCAAGGGCTACAACATCAACAACATTACCACTTGGGAACCGCTCTACAACCAAATTTTAATAAACGAAATTGAACCAAAGCTTCCCCAAGACAAACCAATTTTTATTTTTGATTATCCAACTCAAATTTCCCCTTTCTGTTTACCTTGTCCAAATCAACCTGGCTTCAGTCAGAGATTCGAATTCTATATTGGAGGAATGGAAATTGGTAACGCCTATTCCGAATCAACTGACCCAAAAACCCTAAAAGAAAATTTTGGTTGTGATTATCTTCCTAGCTGCACTGGCATCGCCCTTGGAGTCGATCGTCTTGCCATGCTTTTTGCTAATACCACCAATATTGAAGATGTAATTTATTTCCCAACTTCAAAAATGATTGGAAAGTAGTATATAATTAACTAAATATGGCTCGTTTGGATAATAAAAAAATCTCTACTAATAATAAATCAACCATAACCAAAGGTTTTATTAAACCTCAGATTCCCAATTTCCCTGGAACCAAATCCCCCATCAATTTTCGACCAAGTGCTCGAATGGGAACCATCAATCGCGGCCGCCGTTAAGCCTTAATCTTTTTAATCACATCTTCCCAATCTTTACACTCAACCACATTTATATCTTTTCTATTTTCTTTTCCTCCATATAAAAAAACCGTTCCTTCATACTTTTTGCTAAAAAATTTTTGTAAACCGTCATTATCATCAACAATTCCTATTATTTCTGGGTATAAATATTCCAAAACCTTAGCTTTCCATTGATTGCCATTTCTTTTCCCCACACCCCTTGGTTTAAAAATAACCGGAGCATTTGGAAAATTATGTTTTTTTAACCAATGTTTGGTTCCATTAATCACCCCCGGGGGTCTAACAGTCACATAAGCCACAATCGGAATAATTTTATTAATTTTTTGAACAATCTCTTTAGAATTTTCAATTAACGGCAGATCTTTTTGTGCTCCATCAACAAAAGTCACACTTTGAATAATCTCACTTGCCTCTTTGCTCTGCCAGTATGGAATATTATTAGTATGTCGATATTTTTTAATAATTTCCTCCACCGTCAAACCTTCCGGGTTTTTTATCTTTTCATTTAATTTTTGAACAACCACCAATAAAGTCCCCGCCAAAGTATCATCAATATCCAACGCTAAACCTCTTATCCCTATCTTTTTAAGTTTTCTCTTTAATTCAACAACTTTTTTATCCTTAATCCTCATTTTTTAATCCAAAAAATTTATCCTTCCTTCAGGTCTTTCCATTACTACTAATTCAACTCCGGTTTTTTTAAAAAGATCTCTCACTCCTCCCATATCAGGATAATCAACATATGCCACTACTTTTTTTAAACCAGAATTAACTATCATTCTTGCGCAAATAATACACGGAGTATGAGTACAATAAATTGTTCCACCGCTAATATCTTCACCATGTTTTGCTGCTTGAATAATTGCATTCTGTTCTGCATGAATCGCCGGACAAACATCATGTCCGCCGCCAGAATTTATTTTTAAATTATTTTTAATACATTCACCCATCTCCAAACAATCTTTAATCCCCGATGGTGCACCGTTATAACCAGTAGTCAAAACCCTTTTATCTTTAACTATAATTGCTCCAACATGGTGTCGTAAACATGTTGACCTCTCAGAAACCAACGACGCAATTTTCATAAAATATTCATCCCAACTCGGCCTTTTATAAGTCTCTTTTTTTAGTTCTGTTTTTTTCATAAATTTTTTAATATTTCTTCTAATTTTAAATTCAATTCTTCAATTGTTCCATTATTATCTATCACAAAATCTGCCATCTCAATACATTTCCTCAAATTTTGTTTATTTGGATCATTAGATGTCATTTCTCTTTCTTCATCACTTAAAAATTTTTCAAACGAAATATCATCTGTGCTCGACAACCTCTCAGAAATTCTTTCATATCTAATCTTTGGATCAGCATCTATTGCCAATAAAATAAACTTTCCTTTTTGTCTTAGTGATTCAACTTCCCCCGGAGTTCTAATACTTTCAATTATACAATTTTCACCCGATTCTTCGGCTCTTTCAAACAATTTATCTGCCACAAAACTTGGACTGTTTTTCTCTCGCAAATCATTTGCCACAGCCACCATGTTATCTCTATTATTTTCCAAACCTCGCCTTTCCATTTCCTCCACCAAAAAAGCTCTGGCTGAAAAATGTTTAAAACCTTTACTGTTCACCAAATAATCAACAATTGTTCCTTTACCTGCCCCAATTGTCCCCGTTATCCCAATTATTATCATTTAACCAATTTATCATTAAAAGTCTTTTTCTTCAACCAATTATCTATGCAGGTTTACCCGCCGTAGCTCGGAGAGCGAAGTGCAGGCTTGCCCGCCGTAGCTCGGAGAGCG
>CAYSME010000065.1:0-3234 GCA_964432085.1 uncultured Gammaproteobacteria bacterium
CTAATTCAATTTCATAATTTTCACATAGATTGGCCACCTGAGAAGTATTTTCAACGACTTCTGGATAATCATTAAAATATTTTTTAGCTTCTTTTTCATCTATTAGAGAAAAATCATCGTCTGAAAATTCAAGCTTTGTTCCTTCCTTACCATCAGCGCTAGTATTTACCGCAAGTAGAGTATTGTGAGCCTCATGATCTTCTTTGTTTAAATAATGTGAATCGTGGCCGGCGACAACTGTGATATTGTGTTTTTTCCCAAGGGCAATAATGCTATCCCTGAGTTTTTTATCGTTTTCAATATGTTCGTGAGCATGAACTTCTAAGAAATAATTTTCTTTACCAAAAATTTCTTGATGTTCTTTAATAAGAGATTCAGCTTTTTCTTCGTTGCCAGCTAAAATTGCTTGTGAAAGTTGGCTACCCATACAGCCAGAAAGACAAATTATCCCTTCGTGATACTTTTGGAGAATTTCTTTATCCATTCTTGGTTTATAATAATAACCCTCAAGATTTGACATTGAAATTAAACGCATCAAATTTTTGTAGCCGGTTAAATTTTTAGCCAAAAGAGTTAAATGGTAGCGTTTATTATCTATACCTGATTCTTTGTCTAATCGAGTTCTTTCAGCTATATAGGCTTCAACACCAATAATTGGTTTAATTCCTGCTTTTTTACATTCTTTATAAAATTCAATTGCCCCATACATATTGCCGTGATCCGTTAGGGCTATTGCAGACATACCCATTTTTTTAGCCTTATGAACCATATCTGGAATCTTTGAAAGCCCATCAAGTAGGGAATAATGAGAATGTGTGTGTAAATGAATAAATTTAGATTCTTTTTCTTCCATTTTCTTAGTATAACAAATAAGTTAAAATGGAGATATATGGCAGATGAAATAAAATATGTTGTAGGAGTGGATGAAGTTGGCAGAGGGCCGATAGCTGGGCCAGTGGCGGTTTGTGCTTTTAAATTACCAATTACTGATTATCAAACTGTCAGACGGCAAGGCGAGTTACTAATTGAAAATGCAAAAGAAGAATTAAAGGTTCCACTACGGGATTCAAAGAAGCTCTCAAGAAAACAAAGAGAAATTTGGTTTGAGTTTTTGAAAAAAGAAAAAGAGAAAGGAAATTGTGATTATGCAGTTTCTTTTGTTTCTCCTGAAAATATTGATAAATTTGGGATAGCCAAATGTATTCAAAAAGCTCTAAATGATTCACTTTTAAAAATAACTAAATCTAATTCACTAGAACCTAATCACTATTCACTAATGCTAGATGGCGGATTGAAAGCTCCTAAAGAGTATATTTATCAAGAAACAATTATCAAAGGAGATGAATCTCACCCTATAATTTCCTTGGCTTCTATTGTAGCTAAGGTTTCAAGAGATAGAATTATGTATCGTTATGCTAAGGAATTTCCCGAATATGGTTTTGATAAGCATGTGGGTTATGGTACAAAAGTTCATTACGAAGCTATCAAAAAACACGGACAACTTTCTATTCATCGCAAATCATTCATCCATTAAGCCTCCGCTAGGACTTTCCTAGCGGAGAGCTTGGATAGCTTCCTATCTACCGCAAAAGTTTTATTCACTAGAAATTTTTATTAACTAGAAATTTTTATTTAGCCATCGTTCGATATCTAGTTTATCAGCTTTTATCCACGAAGCATTTGTAATAATTTTTTCCTTAGCTTGTTCTAGTGTACGTTCTGCTCCGGGGGCAGTATTTTTGGAAATGAATTTATCAATATCTATAATATCTTTAATAGCTATATGATTTTCAAGAGGTGACAATAATTTATTTATAAAGTGGCCACCTTGGCCATATTTTTTATTCAAATTAGTCCAATTATTTTTAACAAAACTCCATGCGATATCTCTACCATAAACATTTTGCCAGACCGCTATTATCATAAATGGACTATCTTGAATACGCACATTATTTGATAGAGCAAAGTTAAGAGTTTTAGATAATAAATTTTTATCTTTAAATGAAGCTAGCGCTCGAGCAAGGCGATCTTTTTCTTCTTGCATTTTTTCCTCTTTATATAATTTTTCAAAAGTTGCCCATTCTTTTTCGTTTCCATTTGAAGCTACAATCTGATAAATAGATCCTCGAATATCTTTGTTTATTGATTTTTTTAATCTTTCTTTAAATAATATTTGTGTCTGATTAATTATTTTTTGATCACCATAAATACCTGATTTAGCTATCGAAAGATTTCGCAAGAATACGTCTTCGTGATTTTCTTTTACTTTTGGTTCAAAGCCTTTTTTGTTGGCTAATGGA
The DNA here is from genome assembly GCA_964432085.1 of uncultured Gammaproteobacteria bacterium. Taxonomy (GTDB): domain Bacteria; phylum Patescibacteriota; class Microgenomatia; order UBA12405; family UBA12405; genus WARW01. The sequence continues at coordinate 2,301 of CAYSME010000065.1, forward strand.
GTAAATAAATTTAAAACATATTTTTGATATTTTTGATTAAATTTTTCTAAGGCAATCAAATTATGAATTTTACTTATCCCTTGTGAAATTTCTGACCAAACCATATATTCTGTTTCGTTTCTATATATTAAAGTATATTCTAGAACAAAACTTGTTTTAATATAACCTCCTTCAGCCAAAGCAAAAAGATCTCGAATTATAGCTAAACGATCAATCGGAGATAGTTTATTTTCTAAAATATCATTTTTTATTAAATTTAATTGATCAATTGTGTAATTAACTCTAATAAAAGCATTTTCACCCTTGTTAATTTTCCCGATGAAATTATTATTTATCTCTATTTTTTTTTGTTTCAAGAGAATTTTTTCGTTATTTATTTCTAATGGAATTGTCCATAAATTATTTTGAGGTGTTTCTTTTCTAATCGCTCGATTTACCAAGAATCTTTCTTGTTTAATTTCAATTGTGTCTGAATTATGAATATTAGGATTAATACTTATAAGGGGATATCCAGTTTGTCTTGTCCATGTTTTCATAATTTGACCAACAGGTTTACTGGATACTTTTTCTAGAGATTCCCACAAATTGATAGTAGAAGTGTTTTTAAAACTATGTTTTTTTAAATAGTAATGTAAACCAGTGCGAAATGTTTCTTCTCCTAAGTATTTTGCTAGCATTCTTATAATAGCTGCTCCTTTTGAATACGAAATTTTATCAAATATCTCATTGATCTCATTTGGGTGATTAACTTTTACTTCAATGGGATGAGAGTTTTTTAATCCATCTAAAGATAATGCCACATTGTGATCCGAAATCATAAAATGATTCCAAATTTTCCAGTTCGGAAAAATATGATCAATGGCTAAATATTCTATATATGAAGCAAAGCCTTCATTGAGCCAAAGATCGGTCCACCAATGCATGGTGACTAAAT
>CAYSME010000066.1:0-3105 GCA_964432085.1 uncultured Gammaproteobacteria bacterium
ATCAAAACCAAATTCATTATTAGTTCCATAAGTAATGTCGGCTAAATAAGCTTCTTGTCGAGTGATTGGACGCAAATGTGCCAAACGATAATCAATAGTTTCGTTAGGGTCGGTATATTTTAAATCTAAAATAAAAGATTGTTCATTAATAATACAAGAGGTAGAGATACCTAAAAGCTGAAGGGCACGAGGATACCAACCAGCACCGACACGAGTTAAATAATCATTAGGAGTGACGATGTGAACACCTTTGCCAGTTAAAGCATTTAAATAAGCCGGGAAGACAACTGAATGAGTTTTTCCTTCACCGGTTTTTTGTTCGGCAATGGCACCTTGATGAAGAGTGATGGCGGCGATTAATTGGACGTCATAAGCTCGTTCACCAATAACACGACGGATGGCTTCGCGACACACGGCAAAAGCCTCAGGTAAAATTTCATCTAAAGTTTTGCCTTCTTTTAAAGCTTCTTTAAAATAAATTGTTTTTGCCGAAAGTTCTGAGTCTTTTAGTTTAGAAATTTCTGTTTCAAGATCATTTATTTTTTTTATAATCGGTTGATAAGATTTAATACGTCGGGCATCTTCGTCAAAAATATTTTTAAGAACGTTAAACATAAGTTATATTTTACTATGGATAAAGGTTTTTGAGATCGGATAAAGCCATTTGAACGTTTTTGAAGCCACCGGTAATTTTATCTAAGTCTTTTAAATCAACCCAATGAAGTTCGGCAATATCGTCTTGAGGTTTGAGATCACCGCTAATAATTTCTCCTAAATAAAAAATATTTAAAGTATCGTAACTTTGATTATCGTATTTATCTATATACATCCCTAAAAGTTTGGTAATTTTCATTTGACAATTGGTTTCTTCAAAAGCTTCTCTTAGAGCTCCTACTTCCGGATGTTCACCGGCATTTAGAAAACCACCAACAATGTCCCAATGGCCAAGTAATGGTTCCCTGCCCCTTTTGGCTAATAAAACTTTGCCATCTTTAATTGGTAAAATTCCGGCGGTTGGCTTTGAATTTCTATAAAAAGTTTCGTTGCAATTAGAACAAAATGGATATTCACCTGATAAATCAAGTTTATTTCTACATTGAGGACAAAATTGATAATTAATCATTTAAAAATCACCGTCCTGGGCCTTAGGCCTTTTTTAGCAAAAGGCCCAGAATGAGGTGGCTCCTCTAGCTTTTTTTGGGCCTAATTATTTCGAAACCGCAAAGCGGCTGCAAAACTTTCGGAATTTTAACTGAACCGTCGGCTTGTTGATTGTTTTCAATGATGGCTAAAACGGCACGATCAGTGACAAGAGTGGCATTTAAAATGTGAACTAATTCATTTTTACCGTCGATTTTAACTTTGGTGTTTAATCGACGAGCTTGATAGTCTCCACAGTTGCTACATGATTGAGTTTCACGATAGGCATTTTGACCAGGAAACCAAGTATTAATGTCGTACATACGACGATTTGGTTGAGGTAAATCACCAGTGCAACATTTCATAACTTGATATGGTAATCCAAAATCCTGCATTAATTCTTCTTCATTTTTTAACATTTCGAGACACATTTCATCAGAAATTTTATAATCCGGTAAAGTAAAAACATTCATTTCAACTTTATTAAAAAAATGGACTCGGAGCAAACCTTTCATATCTTTACCATAAGTCCCGGCTTCTCGCCTAAAACATGGTGAAAAATTAACGTATTTAATTGGAAAATTTTTGGAATCCAAAATCTCATCGGAATGATATGGAACAACCGAATGTTCGGAACTGCTGATAAAAATTAAATCATCTTCGGGAATGGAGTAATAAGCACCCATTAAATTTTTATTAGAGGCGTAACCACATCCCCACTCGGTTTTACTTTTTATCATGACCGGAGGAATCATGCCGATAAAATCTTTTTGAGCTAATTTATTAAAAGCATAATGCATGACGGCCATTTCTAAAATAGCGCCTTGGCCTTTGAAATAACCAAAACGAGATCCGGAAATTTGAGCGGCTTTTTTAATATCAATAATATCTAATTTTTCACCAAGATCAGCATGATCAAGTGGTTCGAAATCAAATTTAGGGATTTCGCCGACAGTTTTAAAAACAACATTATCGGCGTCGTCTTTGCCAACCGGTGTGTCGTCTGATGGAATATTAGGTATTTCTTCTAAAACAGAATTTTGCTTATCTTCGACTTCTTTTAATTGAGTCTCTAGATTTTTTAGTTTTTCTTTTAATTCTGAAGCTTGTTTTAATTGATCGTCAGTAGGTTTACCTTGAAAACTGCGACTGAGAGAATTTTGATCAGCTCTTAATTTTTCAACTTGAGATAAAATTTCGCGGCGAGATTTATCAAACTCTAAAACTTTTTCGGCCAAGGAAATATCTTTTTGACGGTTTTGAAGCGCAGTCTTGATAAGATCAGGGTTTTGTCGTAATAAATTAATATCGATCATTTGATAGTTTTATTGTAGCAAAAAAAAATTTTTATAAAGCCCGCAATTTTATCGCAAGTGATTAAAATACATCAAACTATGTCGTTGATTATTTTATGTTTTTGTACATTAAGATTGCATCGTCAAATTTATTTCTTCGTTTTAGTCCATTAGGTAAACGACCATATTCAATAAATCCCATTTTTTTATAGAGATTAAAACCAATATTGTTTGTTGCAAAACATTCAAGAGTGATTATTTTTAAATTTTTTATATTTTTAATAGATTCAGAAATTACTAACTTCATTAAAATTTCTCCAATTCCTTCACCTCTGTAATTTTTATCAACAGTTATTCCGAATGATCCTACATGATATTTAGCTTCGTAACCAGTTTCATTATCACTAAGACCAACTAATTTATTTTTTATAAAAGCTAAAATAAAAACAGCTGTTTTTTTATTAATTTCATTAATAGCTGAATTTAACCATTTTTTTTCTTCTTTAAAAGTTTTTTGTTTTCCCTGTAATAATATAAAACTCTTTTCAGTAGAAATTTTATTGATGTAATTCATTAAAATTTCAGCGTCGTTGATGGTTGGATAACGAAAAGAAACTGTTTTACCGGATTTGGTGGTGGTTTGATAAATAAAATTATTCATGTTCACAAT
>CAYSME010000067.1:0-3104 GCA_964432085.1 uncultured Gammaproteobacteria bacterium
AGTACTGAAAATATATTAGTTGTTGCTAATTCATTATTTGAAGCAAGTCAATATTATAAATTTTTACAAACTTACACTGATAATGTTTATTTCTTTCCAATGGATGATTTCTTAACTTCAGTTGCTATTGCAGTATCTCCTGAATTAAAAAGTAAACGTCTTGAAACTTTAAAAAACATTGCAGATAAAAATAAAAGTATAGTGGTTACAAATTTAACTGGTTATCTTAAATACTTAGCTAATGTAAAATTTTTAGATAAAATGCATTTTAATTTAGAAAAAAAATTAAAAATAGATAGAGACAAATTATTAGAGTTATTGGATAAATTTGGTTATAGAAAAGAAAGTATTGTAACTTCTACTGGAGAATATTCTGTTAGAGGATATATAATAGATATATTTATTGTAGAAAACGAGCATCCTATTAGAATTGAATTTTTTGGTAATGAAATAGAATCAATTAGATATTTTAATGAAGAAGACCAAAAATCAATAAATGAAATTAGTAAAATAGAAATATTTCCTTTTGAAGAAATAGAAACTGAGCAAAAAAGTTCTTTATTAGAATATATGAATAGTCCAGTAGTAGTTTATATAAATTATAATCAAATAAATTTTTAAATTGTCCCACATACCACCTTCTACGTTGTTTTAATAATGGAATAAATTTATTTGGGGCTTCAGTTAAAACAATTGCTTCTGGAACACTTGCAACTTTATAATTATTATATTGTATTCTCATACACATTTCCATGTCTTCTGTCAAATGAGCTTTCTTAAACCCCCCATATTTTTCAAAGAAAGATTTCCTATATGCTGAAAAAGCTCCAGGAGTAACGCTCATCGCATCAACGCTTGCCAAAGCATTTCTTAGAAAAATTCCTAATAAATATTCAATTTGTTGAACTTTAACTAAAATATTTTTAGAATCATTCACTGCCATCGAAGGAGCAACGCACATAACTTTTTTATCTTTAAATGGTTGAACCATATCCATCAAAGAATTTTTACTTACATTTAATCGATCTGCATCACTAGAAATTATGATTTCTCCTTTCGCCCTCCCTATTCCATAATTTAACGCCGTAAACTTCCCCCCATTTTCCTCTTTCTTGAAAACTTTCACTAAATCATCTTCATATTTAGAAGCAATTTCATAAGTCTTATCAGTAGAACCATCATCAACAACAAGAATTTCAAGCTTATCTCTTGGATAAGTTAATTCTTTAAGAGACTCGATAGTTGGACCAATCCCTTTTTCTTCATTCCAAGCAGGAACAATTACTGTAACAAAAGGAAGTTCATTTTTATCAATAATTTTTTCATTATGTATCCTTTTTCTATAACTAATTATATAAAATATTAAAATAAAAATTCCAACAAACATAGAAAAATAAAACAAAAATGTCTTAATCATAAATTAGATAATCTTTTTTGTTTTTTATAATTATTGGTCTACTTTTCACAATTTTTTTTATTTTTGAAAACCCAAAAATTAGATCCAAAAAAAGTTATTGGCACTGCTGAAAGAATCCCTATAAAAGAAGCTAAATTTCCATACATAAAAAGATCATTACCCCCTAATAAGTGATGCATTGCTGAAGAAATAGAAAAATTAACAATTCCAGCACAAAGATACAAAACTAAAAACCTTTTTATTTGCCCAGTTATCTTAAAATTATGTGCCTTAAAAGTAACTCTTCTATTAATAAAAAAAACAAATGTTATTGAAAAAAATAAACCCACAAATTTAGCTAAGTAAAAAGAAAATCCTAAAAAAAGAAAAAAATTAAAAATTAAAGTCTCAATAACTACTCCCGAGCCTCCAACTAAGCAAAACAAAATAAATTTTTTTATTCCTTCAAAACCCATATTCCCTTTAAATGAGATATTTTTATAAAGGTTTTTCATATAAAGTTTATATGAAACTCTCAATAATAATTCCGGCTTACAATGAAAAAGATAATATTCTAAAGATAATTAAAAAAATAAAAGAGGTAAATCTTGGAAAGATAAAAAAAGAATTAATAATAGTAGACGATAATTCAACTGATGGAACAAAAAAAATTCTAAATAACATAAAAGATGATGAAATTAAAATTTTTTACAATGAAAAAAATAAGGGAAAAGGTTTTTCCGTTAAAAAAGGGATTGAAAATTCAACAGGAGAAATTATTATAATTCAAGATGCAGATTTGGAATATGATCCTGAAGATTACCCAGAATTAATAAAACCAATAATAAATAAAGAATCAAAGATAGTGTATGGTTCAAGATTAAAAGGAAAAAGTAAAAGAGGAAAATTTATGTTTTTTTTGGGGGGAATAGGAGTTACAATATTTACAAACATTCTGTTTTTCAAAAATTTAACTGATGCTTACACCTGTTATAAAGTTTTTTCAAATGAATTAAAACCTTTATTAATTTCTGCCATAGGTAATAGGTTTGATTGGGAACCGGAAATAACTGCGAAAATATTTAGAAAAAAATACAAAATAATAGAAATCCCAATATCTTATTACCCTCGTCTAGAAGGGAAAAAAATTAAACCAAAAGACGGATTTATTGCCCTAAAAACGCTCATTAAGTGGAGATTTAAGAAATTCTAAATTTACAAATTTACAAACCCCATAAACAGTTTTATTAAATGTTGTAAACCTTTCTGATAAAAGGTTACAAGGATTAGACACCATTGGTGAAACAAATGGTCTTTTTTTCCTACAAGAATCTCCCGTCAAACCCTCTAAACCAAAAATAGTATATTCAGAATTTTCAAAAAGTTTATTGGTATTTTTCAAATCTTCGAAAGTAAAACTATCATCTATAGTAGACATTTTATTAAAAATTAAAACTAAATTTTTATCCAAAATTGCTTGATTAAAATTTCCCAAATACAAAACATTTCCAGAATAATAATTAACTGGAACCCACATAGGAGATAAAAATTGACAATTTTCAAGCCCCAATTCAACCATCGTTTGAGATGCTTCATAATAAACAAGCCTATCTGCAGAAGACAAAAATACATAAATTCCCCCAACAATAAAAGAAAAAATAAAAATAATTTTTAAAATTATAAAAATAATTTTCTTAAATTTATCTTT
>CAYSME010000068.1:0-3026 GCA_964432085.1 uncultured Gammaproteobacteria bacterium
TATTAAATTTTAATTTGATGTTTAAAAAAACAGTTTTTTTATTTTTAACCCTACTTCTTTTTTTGATTAATCCGGTTGTTTTGCATGCGGAAGATGATGAAGCCAGTTTGTTAAAAAAATTAGAAGAGTTAAGCAAAACTAAAAATACCCTTTCTAATCAAATAAAAATTTTAAATTCACAGTATGAATTAACCTTATTAAGAATTACTCAAACTGAAAATTCCATCAAGACTCTCGATAAAGAAATAAACCAACTTACAATTAAGATTGATGATTTAGATCAAAAATTAGATAAATTAGCGTCAATTTATGTCGTTCAAATAATTGAAAATTATAAACTTCAAAAAAAAGTTCCCCCTTATGCTTTTTTATTTACTTCCAAATTAAATACTTTTTTAGAACAATATAAATACGTTGCTAATGTTCAACAGGCCAGCCAAAACAGCATGATTAACATTCAAACCGTTAAAACTGATTATGACACTCAAAAAGCTCAAAAAGCTCAAAAACAACAAGAAATGGAAACACTTCAAAAAACTTTAGCTTCCCAAAAAACTAGTCTAGATAATCAAAAAATTGCCAAAAATCAACTTCTTAAAGTGACCGAGTCTGAATATGAAAAAGTTCAACAACAGCTTGCTGATTTAAGGAGATTTGCTAGCTCGGCAGGTGGAAATTCATGTTTAGATGAAACACCCGGGGCTGGCAGTGATGGTAATTTTTATTCTCAAAGAGATCCCAGATGGTGTAAAAAATATATAGGCTTATCAAATGATACCGTTGGAGAAGTTGGCTGTTATATCAGCAGTCTTTCTATGGTCTATAAGAAAATAAATTACGACACAACACCTCTAAGTTATGCCTCAATAGCCAGTAATTTTTGGGGTAATACTGCTTATATGGTTAATCCTACACCCCCTTCGGGTTATACTTACAAACAAGTCTCCTACAGTTCTTCCGTGGTTGATCAAGAATTAAACGAAGGCCGTTATGTTATAGCTCAGATGAAAATGAAAAACATCGCCGGTATGCACTTTATCGTTATTATCAGTGGAAGCAATGGTAATTACAAAATTCATGATCCTTGGTTTGGTTCTGATCAAAATTTCTCTGATCGTTACTCCACCAGTGGAATAATGAGCCTTCGTTTAATTACCAAATAAAAATTCTTAATACCCTCTAGCTTTCTTTCTTAACCAAAATCCTAATCCAGTAGCCGAAGCCACTAAACCAGTTTTTAGAATAATATCCGAAGCACCGGTAGCTGGCACACTGACTTTACCGATAAAGTAACTGGCGTAATCAGCGTTACAAGTTCCACCACCACAAGCTTCAGCTTTATTTGTTTCTTTGGTAAGAACATTTAATTTTTCACTGTCGTTAACTTTGGCTCTGATCAAAAAGGTTTTAGTTTCACCTGCTTCCAATCTATCAATATCCCATTCAACAATATATTGATCATTGTCAAATTTACCGGGATAAAAAATTAAAGATAAATGTTTAGGTAAAATATCTTTTACATTAATATTATAAACAGTTTCAGTCCATATATTTTTAATATTAATTTGGAATTCAACTACATCTTTTTCAAAAAATGTTTTTTGTGAAGATTCAATATTATCAACGTATTGATCATCATAAATTGATCGAAGTTTTTTATCAACCGAAAGCTTTCCCTCCACTTGAGTGTCATTATAACCATAAGCCCTGGAAGGGTTAAACAGCGATAAAAATAAAATCGCCATCGCGCCTAAAGCAAAACTAATATTTAGTATTTTGTGTTCCACCTGCGTTATTAATATTTAATTATAGGTCGTATTATATGGCTAGATTGTCTCTTTGTCAAGTTTACTCTATAATTTACCTATGACTACCTTTTTAATCGATGAACTTTCAGTCTTTTTCCCTTGCTATAACGAAGAAAAAAATATTAAAAACACAGTTGATAAAACCATTCCAATTCTTAAAAAAATAGCCAAAAATTGGGAAATAATTCTTATTAATGATGGTTCCAAAGATAACACAGCCAAAGTTTTAGAAGAGATTAAAAAACAATATTCCAAAGAAGATATAACTATCATTACTCATAATCCTAATCGTGGTTATGGTGGTGCTTTAAAAAGCGGTCTTTATAACGCTAAATATCAGTGGATTGCCTTTACCGATTCAGACGGTCAATTTGATTTTTCCGAAATTACTAAATTTATAGAAAAACAACAAAAAACCAATGCTGATATTATTATCGGTTATTACCTAGCTCGTCAAGTTTCCAAAGCTGCCATTATTACCTCTAAAATTTGGGAAGCCATTGTTTTTATTCTTTTCGGCCTTCATGTCACCGATATTGATTGTGGGTTTAAGCTAATTAATAAAAAAGTTATCGACACTATCCCTAAACTGGAAGCCGAAAGGGGAGCATTTATCAGCAGTGAATTTTTAATTAAATCTAAAAAAGCTGGATTCAAAATAGTAGAAATCGGAGTTCATCATTATCCTCGAACCGAAGGTCAGGCCACCGGTCGACAGTTGAAAGTTATTATTAAAAGTTTTTCCGATCTTTTTAGGCTTTGGTTTAAAATTAATTTTCATCGTGATTAAAAATATTTTTAAAAAACATTGGCTTTTAATCGCCATTTTAATTTTGGCTTCCTTTTTACGTCTCTACAGAGTTTCCGATTATATGGAATTTCTAGGAGATCAAGGTCGAGATGTTGTTATTATTAGAGATTTTCTTCAACACGGCAATTTATTTTTCATCGGTCCTCAAACCAGTATTGGTAATATGTATCTTGGCCCTTATTTTTATTATCTAATCACTCCATCTCTGCTTTTATCCAACTTTAATCCTGTTGGCCCGGCTATTTTTATTGCCCTTATTAGTATTGCTACTGTTTTTTTAATTTATTACATTGGTCAACATTGGTTCAATCGCCCAGTTGGTTTAATTTCTGCCTTTCTTTTCGCTATTTCTCCCACTGTTATTAAATATTCTAATTTTATTTGGAACCCTAATATCATGCCTTTTT
>CAYSME010000069.1:0-2902 GCA_964432085.1 uncultured Gammaproteobacteria bacterium
ACCTGCGACCTCCTCCTTAGAAGGGAGGCGCTCTATCCAACTGAGCTATGAGGACTTGTATTAATATAATCTAATCGACCTGCGACCTGTCCGAAACTTCGGACCGCTCTATAAAGAGCTATGATTATAATTTAATTATTTAAAAGATCTGCGACCTGTCCGAAACTTCGGACCGCTCTATCCAACTGAGCTATGAGGACATATAATTACCCTGTATTTTACCAAAAATTAGTTCTTTCGTGACAAATAAGCCCCAGTTTCTGTATTCACTAAAATTTCTTCGCCAGTCTTAATAAATAAAGGCACTTGGACCTTTAATCCAGAATCTAAAATCGCCAATTTAGTAGCTCCGGTAACAGTATCTCCCTTAATCGAATTTTCTGCCTCTACCACAGTATAAGCAATCGTTTTAGGTAAACCCACACCAACCGGATTATCATCATAGAATTTTATTCTATATAAAAGTCCTTCTTTCAAATAAACTTTGTCATCTCCAATAACATCCATAGGTACAGAATATTGTTCAAAAGTTCTCGGTTCAATAAAAACATAATTAGAGCCATCAAAATAAGAATATTCTGCTTCATGTGTTTCCACTATTACTTCTTCTACTTTTTCTCCCGATTTATAGGTATATTCAACTATTCTTCCAGTATAAAGATTCTTAAGTTTAGTTCTATAAAAAGCCGAACCTTTTCCAGGACTAACGAATGCGGTATCCACAATCATATGTGGTTCGTTTTGAAAAATTATATATATTCCGCGTTTAAATTGTGATGTAGATATAACTCCCATATGAATTGGATTTTAACATAAAATCTTCAAAATAGTCTCCCTTTTATCAAAGGGAGAAAGTCCGAAACTTCGGACAGAGGGATTTTTCACAAAAAAATCCCGGAGTAACTTTTTAGAGGAGCCACCCCAGGATCTAGTTCAGAGTATATCAGATATTATCAAAAATTTCCACTTTTAAGCTCTTCAATAAACTGGTTCACTCCAGCCGCCCATGAACCATTCGAACTTGGGCAATATTTTTTCATCATCAACTCCGGGGTGTTATATCCTTTATCAAAATATTCTCGTTTCAAATACTCTGCATAACTTTTAATTGCCAGTTCATAATTATCAAACTTAAGTGTTCCTTTTTTATGAATCCCGTATCCCCAGCAATTATAAGAACCTTCCGGTGCCTTTTTACATAAATTAGACTCTTGTTGGGCAATTGCCACAATCCAATAATATTCAAATCCATAATTTTCAGAAATTTGAAAGATAAGATCAGAATAAGGCAATAAAGGGGATTTATATTTTTCTAAATATTTTTTTATTAATACCGGTCTGGCATCAGCTCCAGTTGCAACTGCTTCAATCGAAATATTTTTTTCATCTTCTTGAGCTAATCCTATAATCACTTTTTCATTATCAATTCCCAAAACATTACCTTTATCATTAAACTCTGATAAATAAATCATCTCACCAAAACCAACCACCAAAGTTAATACTAAAAAAACCGGAAGCAATAATAATCTTTTAAAATCAGATAATGGTTTCTCAATCACTGTTCTTATGTTATCATGGTGGCACTTATGAAAACAAATTCCACCGATCTAAAAAAACAAAACAATAAAGTTTTTACTTTAACAGTTGAAATTAAAGTTGCCGATATTAAGGCTGAATATCAAGAGCATCTTAAACAATTTCAAGCTGATTTTGAAACCAAAGGTTTCAGAAAAGGCAAAGCTCCATTAGAAGTTGTTGAACAAAATATTAATCAAGAAAAATTATTTGAAGAGGTTGCTTCTCATCTAATTTCCCATGCTTATGGTCATAAAATTGAAGAACATAAATTGAAACCAATTATTCAACCTCAAGTTAAATTCTTAAGTAAAGATGTCGATTTTGATCACGATTGGCAATTAGAAATTACCAGTTGTGAACTTCCGGAAATCCAACTCAACGAAAAATATCTTACAGAAATTAAAAAAAATAATTCCGATAAAACCATCACTGATGAAAATCAAAAAATTGAAAAAATTATCGACATTTTAGTCAAAAATGCTAAAGTTGATTTACCCGAAATATTGGTTGAATCTGATGTTCAAAACCAATTGACTCAACTAATTGATCAATCACGTCAAGCTGGTATTAGTGTCGCTGATTATCTTAAAAATAAAGGTTTAACACTTGAACAGTATAAAGAAAATCTTAACAAACAAATTACCAAAGAATGGACTTTAAATTTAGCCATTTCCCAAATTGCTAAAGAACAAAAAATTGAAGTCACCGAAAAAGAAGTTACTGATATTTCTGCCACCAACCCATCACTTAAACAAAATATAAATTTTATCTACTATCTTTTAACCCAACAAAAAGTGTTCGATTTCCTTAAAAAACTGCTATAATAAGCCATCATGGCAGGTGGTTATGGATCAAAACTAGATCCAAAAAGAAAACTAACTAGTAACAACAGTAACGAAGTCTTAAAAGAATTTTCTGATCCTTTTCGTGGAGTCTTATTTCCAGGCCAATCAATTGAACTAAATAAAAAAGAAACTACTGACATTAAATGGAATCGGGAATTTTTAATTAAATCAGTCAACCAAGAACAAGCAATTTTCGTCAGCAATAATAGTAAAGAAATTGAGAAAGCCATTAATGACCTTAGGCTTGAAATTAAAAAATTAATCGAAACTACCGAAAATCTTGAACAGGATGTGATACAATCAACCGAACAAAATATAGTTGACTTTAATGAATATCAACTAAATTTCTTTCAAAGAATAAAAATGATTATCGTAAATTTCAGAAAAAATATCAATGAAGCCAGTAATTGGCTAGAAAGTTTCAATCATAAAAAATCAAAAAGAAATGCTTTTTGGAACAAAGCTAAATCTGGTGGCCA
>CAYSME010000070.1:0-2638 GCA_964432085.1 uncultured Gammaproteobacteria bacterium
CTTGGGGACCACTTCGTTTTTATTAAGCTGATTGAGCGGCTTTTTTTCTGCGACTCCCACGACTATTGCCTCGATGGGATTTCCGTTCTTATCTAAAACGATCTGGCCGTCTTTCTTTTTGTACCCTTTTCCGACTAGGGTGACGTTTGGATTTTTAAAAAGTTTTTTCCGATTCATTTTATTTTATCCCCTCCTGGCCTTTATTGGGCGCTCTAGAAATATAAATTAATTGTTTTTAGGGCCAGGATTCGGGCATGATCTTGAAAAATTATTGCAGATGAAGGATTCATTCTTTTTTGTTGCTCCACGTTCATGCGATTCTTGAAATTGCTCCACGAAGATTCGATTCTTCGGTTTGCTCTACGCTTTTGCGATTCTGCGTTTTGCTCCACGAATCGCACAGCCATGAAATTGCTCCACGAAAAAAGGATTCGGGCCCTTGCTCCACGATCTAGCGATTCGGGCTTTTGCTCTACGCTTTAAGGAGGGGCCCATTTTAGGCAGGATTTATCCCTCAATTGTTCTCTCGATTATTAATGCCTTGTAGAGTCCTGTTAAAAAATATGTGCTTGATCTCTTGGTGAGCCATTTGCCGTACATGTACCCAAACATTTCTAGTTTTTCATTACTGTTTGCGATCTCTTGAATATTTGTTCGGATTGTTGCCGTCAGTTCCGCATGGGAATTGGCCCCGACTTTAATACTTTCGTACTTGTTTTGCCCTCCGCAGAAGGCTATGATTCTTCTTAACATTTTTATTCCTCCTATGGATGTTGAATATACAATGTCCCTTTTTGGGCCCTCTCTAGTTTGGCCCTAAAATCTTCTTGGAAGTGTTCTGCATAAGGCTCTGTATTCATTACTGCGATTCTGGTTTTGCATTTAGTGCATCCCCAAACATCGGCCCTATAAAGTTGGTATGGCACCGGGCCGGATCCGAAGTCCGTTTGGACCAGGACATCGACTCCGATCTTTATACAGATTAAGGCCCTTCCGCAGTTACACGTAGCTTTCGTTTGGATCACCCCATTTTATTTCTTCTTTACAATCAGGCGCTTTTGTTATAATGTATTTTGGGGCCCTTGTTACAATGTGGATTGTTAAATATTGCACATGATCTTCTGGCCTTGGGATCCCTCCGGGCCTTGCGGATCTGCCCTCAAATCCTTGCGGATCTGTGTCAAAAGGGGCCTTTTTTTCCGGATCTGTTTCGACTACTCCGGCAAATCGTGTGGATCTGTTTCCTGGGGATCCTTCAATGATCTCTTTTATGCGTTTGAGCCTATTGTGGATTATTCCATGGATCCTTACTCCGTCAGGCAGTATCGGATCCCATTCACCTTTTTTCATTAAATCCCTCCGTCTATTCTTTTAAAAAAATGCAGCCAGAATTTGCCGTAGGTGTTATAGCGCTTTGTTAAATAGTTCCTGCATTCCCCTTCTGATTCAAATCCTTCTGACTTCCACATGTTCTGGATTATCCACGTCAGGGGCGCTTGTTTTATTGCTATGATCATGAATGTTGCATCGAAGGCCTTAAAAATAGTATCGGGCATTCCTTTGATCTCCTGGCGTGTTGTGACGTTCTTTGAGCCGTCTAGCATTTGGGCCTTAAATTTAGGATCGAATAAAATATTTACTTCTGGCAGGGGATCTAGGCTTTTCTGGCCCACGTCTTTCATGGTCCTGTTGTCTATGAAACAGTCCGTGCATTTCTTATTACCTCGGACCGTTTCGGATCCGCAGATTGGACATTTTGCCATTAACATTCCTCCGAATTCCCTTTGGCCCTTGCGTATGAGTCCATGTGATCTAGGATTTCCTTTGCCAATTCTATTTCTTCCTGATCGTAGTAAATTAAAACGATTGTAGCCAACATTGACAGGACCGGATCCGAGTTATTCTTCAGGATTTCTGTTAATTGGTCCTGGAAGTGGTCTTTGTATTTTGTGGAGTAGTATGCCTCGTAAATATTGCAGTATGGGTATGAGAGCAGATTCGAGTCTTTCGCTCTTTTATAATCGGGCCAGGATATCATGGGGCCACACCTGCAAATAATTTTAGTTCTGCCCCTGGACTATCCCCACCGTTGGAAAAATTTGAGGGCCCTCCCTGGCCCATGTCCTGTTGCCCATTTTCGTCATCGGGTATGTCCAAATGCTTCTTAATATCCGTTGGAATCAGCACCTTGGGCACCTCACCGATTGTTGCTATTTCTTCAGGGACTATGCCTGATTTTATGGCATCCTTGAATTTCTTTTCATCTAGCTGCAGGGCGACTTTATGCTCTTTGGCCCATTCGAAGGCTTCCTTGGGATCATAAAAAAAGGCCCGTTCTACCCTTATTGTAATTCCCCAAGGCCTTTTCTTTTCCTGATCTTGGGAATATTGGATCCCTACCTTTTCCCGGATTATGCTTTGCAAGTGCGCTTCTGTCACTTGTGTCTTTTCCAAGTCCTCTATTAACTCTTTATTTTCGGCTTCAAATTTTCTTTTTAATTCCAGGTATTTAGCCTGGCTTTTTTCCCTTCGCTCTCTCAATTCTTGTAATGAGATGAGCATTTCTTTGACTTCATCCATTCACAATCCCACCTTTTTTCTCATATCTACTTTATAGATTTGTTTTAAAAAATGACAT
>CAYSME010000071.1:0-2376 GCA_964432085.1 uncultured Gammaproteobacteria bacterium
CGTGCACGGTTTGGGACCGTGAGGTTGCAGGTTCGACTCCTGTATCCCCGACTTAGCTTCGCTTCGTCGGGCAAAGCCCGACAGAGTAATTTAAAAATTTGCGGGTATAGTTTAGTGGTAGAACTAAAGATTTCCAATCTTCAGGCGGGGGTCCGATTCCCCCTACCCGCTCCAGAAAAATGAATATTAAGGAAGAAATAAAACAGTATGAAGTTTTTTGTGATTAGGAAAAGAAAGATAAAGAATTGATTTTGGATTATTTGGGTAAATATAAAAATATTTTTACCCGAGAAAATGAACTGGTTCATTTCACAACTTCTGCTTTTGTGATTAACCAAAATAGGAATAAGCTTTTAATGATTTATCATAAAATTTATGATTCTTGGGGATGGATTGGTGGACATGCTGATGGAGATGAGAATTTAATTGGGGTAATTAAAAAGGAAATTGAAGAAGAAACTGGAGTTAATGTTTTAAAACCGATTATTAATGGAATATTTTCAATAGAGTTGTTACCTGTTAAGGGACATATAAGGAGAGGAGTTTATGTAGCACCTCATGTTCATATTTCTATAGATTATTTATTTGAATCTGATGAAAAAGAAAAAATAAGAATTAAAGAAGATGAGAATAGTGGGGTAAAATGGGTTTCTTTTGAAAAGGTAGTTGATTTATCGACAGAGCCACATATGAAGCAGGTTTATCAAAAGGCGATTGAAAAAATAAAAAATTTATTTTAATAAATTTTTTATCTGATCAATAATGTTTTGAGATATTTCTTCTAGGGAATTATTACCTTCTTTAAAATTGTTGATTATTAAAAAATCAGATTTTTTTGGGGCTTTTTTTAATTCCCAGCCGGTTTTATCAATACGTGATTGAAGATCATGGTCGTTGCGTTTTTGCGAAAGCCAATTTTTATAATCGGAAAAATCCATGTCGGGAAGAATGAACATTTTTAAAACAGCAATGTTTTGGTTTACGGTTTTGATGTATTTTTCAAGTTTGGACCAACCGCTCATCTCGATTTGAGAATAAATTATGGGGGTTGGGTTGTTTAAAGAATTTTTAACACTTTCTTTTGGGAGTCCATAGTAAGTTTCACCTCGTTTATAAAATTCAATAAATTCGCCATTTTTAACTGATTTAATGAATATTTGGTTGCTTTCAAAAAAATAATAATCATGACCATGAATTTCATTTTCTCGAGGTAGTCTGGAAGTGGCAGTGACGGTTTTGGAAAATAAATCCGGAGATCTTTCGTTTATTTTTTGAAAAATGGCATCTTTACCGCTGGCAGTTAATCCAGAGAGAAGTAAGATAACTTTATCGTATTTTTTACTTAATTTGTGTTTAGTTTTTTTGGGGTGGTGTAAAAAATTTGTTTTCTGATGGAGAGGTATAAAATTTTTGTATTCAGAAATTATTTCTTTTAATTTTTCTGGTAATAATTTAACATTTGATTCGGATATTTTTTTAATAATTTCTTGACCTAATAAAATGTCTTTTTTAAGGAAATTAGATTTCATAAATTTCTTTTGAAATGATAACATCATTATCCCCTAGCGTGAATTTGGCTTTGATTTTTTTACCAGCCAAAATTAATGGTAACCAAAAAATATCATCGGGCCACATTTGATTGAAGGGAATTTTATTTTTGTTAAACCATTGAGGTTTCATTTCTTCAGATTCGGATGGCTCCCCTTCCCATTTGGTGGTAGTAAAAACTAAAACTTGTTGGTTCCATTCTGGTTTATTTTGAAAATAAAAATCGAGAGTAGCTACTTTTTGAATATTTTTTGGAGTGACATTAATTTCTTCTTGAGTTTCACGAATAGCGGTATCAAATATGTTTTCGTTTGGATTTGGTTTACCTCCGGCGCCGTTCCACCTGCCTTGACCAAATCCGCGTTTTTTCATGGCCAATAAAATTTGATTGTTTTTTAATAAAAAAAGAAGGGTAACCTGTTGCATAGATGATACAATATTATACATTGCCAAGGTGTTGAAATTGGTATACAAGCATCGCTCAGAACGGTGTGTCGAAAGACTTGTGGGTTCAAGTCCCACCCTTGGCACTTAATTCTTTAGTTTTTATCATAATTCCTTTATAATAAGAGCACTTCTAGCCGAAGTAGCCAAGATGGTCACGGCACTGGTCTGAAAAACCTGGGATGTAGGTTCGAGTCCTACCTTCGGCACAATGTGCCAGGCACTGGTCTGAAATCCCGCAGTGGCGGGACGAGTCCTACCTTCGGCACAATGTGCCAGGCATTGGTCTGAAATCCCGCAGTGGCGGGACGAGTCCTACCTTCGGCACCATGCGGGAATAGCTCAATTGGTGGAGCGTCTCCTTGCCAAGGAGAAGGCCGCGGG
>CAYSME010000072.1:0-2359 GCA_964432085.1 uncultured Gammaproteobacteria bacterium
AGAGATATTGTTAAAGCATCTGCTACAGGAATTTTAGCCGCTAAAGGAATTTTGGGCAGGTAACGGATAGCCCCAAATAAACTTTTTAGTTTTATGGGTAATAAGGGTTCGATTCCCTTCCTGTCCACAATTAGTTTAATATATGAAACCTATAAAAAAAATATCATTTTCAAAATCAGATGCAATTCATATTTATGAGTGGCTACGCTTTTATTGGCACGATAATTTTTTAAAACATCCTAAATTTTGGAATAAAGAAACAATAAAGAGAATGGGTAAATTTGGAGGTTGCCCCGAATGTACTAATTTAGGAGTTAGATTAGAAGAGTTCATAGGAGAAAAAGAAATCAAATACGTTGAAAAATTATTGAAAAAATCTCATTAAGAGATTGGGGTCGTAGTGAACTGGTTTTCATTTTTCTCTCCAAAAGAAAAGAACCGATTTCGATTATCGGCGACCCTGCTTAAATAAAAAACACTCTTATTGAGTGTTTTTACAATTTAAGTTTTTATATTCTTTTTCTAATTTGTGTATTTCTATCAAATCTTCGTTTAGCTGTTTTAGTTGTATGATTGTTCTCCGACATTCTGGA
This sequence comes from uncultured Gammaproteobacteria bacterium, assembly GCA_964432085.1. Taxonomy (GTDB): domain Bacteria; phylum Patescibacteriota; class Microgenomatia; order UBA12405; family UBA12405; genus WARW01. The sequence goes on from CAYSME010000072.1 coordinate 594, forward strand.
ATAACATTACCGTTAATCGTGCCATTTTCGTCAGCATTAAATGGTATTATATATTCTTCTTTTTCTTTTATCTCAGTATCATACCAAGAATATAATTCTTCAAATTTATCAAATGTATAATTTGGAAATTTATATGATATATCCATTTTTCTACCATATCTATTTAATTTTTTAATAATATCAGCACATTCTGGTGTTGCTTGCGGTCTGTTTATATGTTTATTTAAGTTTGACAATATTTCTGTTAATTTTAAATTTTCTACTGGCGCACCTGTTGACACAACGGGCGTCGTAGTTGTTGAATTTTCTTTATTTTTCATTTCGTTGATATTAATTTTAACTTCTTCAACTTCTTTTTTTACTTCTACTATTTTTGTTGTGTTTTCTTCAATTTTAGGTAAAATTTCATTTATTTTTTCTTCTTCTTTTACCTTATTTTCTTCTATTTGTGTTGTATTTTTTTCTGTTTCCAGAGCAACAATATTTATTGCTTCTTCTTGTGTTTTTCCTTCTATCAATTTTGATTTTATTAAATCGCCAAATATTAAAAAAGGAAATAAAAAAGTAACAATAACAATCAATGATATATAAATTTTTTTCATATTTTTCAATTATATTGCTATTGTAGCATATTTTTATTTTTTTGTAAATATATTAAAATCATTAATCATAATTATCAACTATCCAATTTAAAAGATAATCTACTGCATCCATCCATCCAGATAAACCAGTTTCTCTTGCAGAAAGCTTAATATCACTAATATACAAATCATTTTCTTCTGCTCTAATATCTCCATTTATTTGAATACCAGTCCCATATACACCCGCCGCAGTATATCCTGTTAATGTGGCCGAAAGACCCCCTGACCCATCGTAAAATTGCAAAGAATTGGCTGGGCCATTTAAAACAATTCTCTGCCCTGATGATGCTGTTCTAATATAACCAGAAGTTAATAATACAGATCCTAATTCCCCTGCAAAATATCCACTTCCGTCTGATGTGAGTAAACTAAATTTAGTAGTTCCGCCATATCTGCCATAAATACCAGTTGAATCAATAAATATACCAGTTGACGGGGCGGAACCAGACGACATTTTTGTACTATCTACTGGAATTTTAACATACCCGCTACTATCAAGACCAGTATAGCCACGACCTGCTCCTGTTACTTGATTAGCAGTTGTCTTATAATAAGTAGAACCATTGTCAATATCATCAAGAGAGCCACCAAATGTTCCAATGTTTATTGCACCTGTATTTATTTCATTAGCAGTAATTGTATTTGCCTTAATGCTGAGATATGTTATAGACCTTTCTGCTATATTTTCTGTTCCGTCAAAGTTAAAATTTGTTGTACTGCTTGCGTTTTCTGTAACAATAGATGCTTGTGAAGCTGTATTTGTAGTTGCTCTTGCCGTTCCAAAAATAACATTGGAAGAAGACGCTACTGCATCTTTTTCATAAGTAACGTCAAATGACATCCTTCTAATTGAATATGTGTCAGTGTTATAAGTTGGATTTCCTACTGGTAATGTATCTGCTTGCGACCAACTTTCTTCTAATGTCAAAACAGTAGTAGTGTTTGACCTGATTATTATCGTTTCTGTTCCAAATGTAACTATATATCCTTGCCATTGGTTTGAAGTCCAAGATTTGGAAGAATCTGTTAAATACTCTGAACCTTGTTGAATTGTTCCAGTGCCGGTATCATCAACATCTGCCGAAATATTTATTGTATCTTCATTTAAATAAATATAATAATCTT
>CAYSME010000073.1:0-2309 GCA_964432085.1 uncultured Gammaproteobacteria bacterium
TGGAAAAAGCACGTTATTGACTCAATTAATTGGAAAGATAGGTGGTTTGTATGTGGCTGGAGAAGAATCGGCCCAACAGATTGGATTGAGGGTAAAAAGATTAGGTTTAGATGCAAAAAAATTTGATATTTTAGGCACAAATTCGATTGATGAATTGGAGGAGTTTTTAAATCGAACAAATAATTTGTACAAAATTGCGGTGGTGGACTCGATCCAGGTGATGAATTCGGAAAATGCGACAGGGGTGATTGGGTCAGTTGGTCAAATTAAGGAAAGCACTTTTAGATTAATTCAAATGGCTAAGAAAAAAGGGATAGCAATTTTTATTGTGGGACATGTGACTAAAGATGGGGATATTGCTGGTCCAAAATTGCTGGAGCATATGGTGGATACAGTTTTGTATTTTGAGGGGGAGAGGAATGGAGATCTTAGAATTTTGCGGACAACGAAAAATAGATTTGGGGCGACTGATGAAGTGGGAGTTTTTAAAATGGAAGAAAAAGGACTTCGAGAAATTAAATCGGAAGAAATTAATTTGGTTGATAATGGAGAAAATAAAATTGGATCAGCTATTACTGTGGTGATGGAAGGAACCAGGCCGATGATGGTGGAAATTCAGGCGTTGGTGGTGGAAAGTTTTGCCCCGATGCCAAAAAGGATTTTTTCGGGAATTGATTATAATAGAGGTCAGTTGATGGTGGCGGTGGCTTCTAAAAGTTTAGGGATACCACTGTATAAATATGATGTGTTTTTATCGGTGACTGGTGGAATAAAAATTGAAGATACTGGGGTGGATTTGGCAGTGGTGGCGGCGATATGGTCGAGTTATCGAAATCTGCCCCTTGGTTTAAACCCTTCTGTCCTTCGGACATCTCCCCTTGATAAAGGGGAGAAATTAAAACAAATCCTCTCTCCGGATAAACCGGGATCTCTCCTTAACAAGGAGAGAAGTCTTCCTATTTACGTTGGAGAGGTGAGTTTACTTGGGGAAGTGAGAAAGGTGAGGAATATGGAAAAAAGAAAAAAAGAGGCGGAAAGTATGGGAAGGAGATTGGTGGAAATTGGGAATGTGAGAGAATTAAAGTAAGATTTAAGAAATATGATTTACGATTTAAGAATAGAACAAGAAATGAAAAAGATTTTGGAAATGTTAAGAGAACGAGGTTGGTATATCGGGGTGATGGAATCGTGCACTGGAGGGGCAGTGGCGAATTTGATAACAAATATTCCCGGATCTTCGGATGTTTTTAAAGAAGGAAAAGTGACATATAGTGATGAGGCTAAAATTAAAGCCGGAGTGGATAAAAAAATAATTGAGAAATATGGTGTTTATTCGATTATGGTGGCAGAAGAAATGGCTAAAAAAATTGAGGGTGATGTTGGTATAGGAATAACGGGAAATTTTAATTTTCCAAGAGAAGTTTTTATAGCAATAAGAGTTAAGGATAATATTGTAAGTGAAAAAATAGTCTTCTTCGCTAAAGCTACGGAAGACTTAAAAAGTAAAATTAAGGCAAGGAAAGAAATGAAAAGGGAAGTGGTAAAAAGAGTATTGAAAAATATTATCAAAGTATTATAATGATAATGTATGAATAACACAGTATTACAAATTCCAATGACAATGGAGCTTCGACAGAAGTCAGAAAAAGTGGCGGCTGAAGCTGGATTTTCGTCTCTTCAAGAGGCAGTGAGGATTTTTTTAAAAAAATTTAGTGCTAGAGAATTAATGGTTTCTTTTGATATGCCAAAGATTAAGTTGTCGGAAAAAAATGAGAAAAGATATCTAAAGATGGTTGATGATTATAATAAAAATAAATCAGAATATAGATCTTTCAATGATGTTGATGATATCATGAAGTATCTAAATTCATGATAAATATTACATTTGACCCAAATTTTAAAAAAGTTTATTCCAAAAGAATTAAAGGAAATAAAAAATTGGAGAGTCGGGTAGCGGAAAGAATAAAATTATTCCAACAGGATTCTACTAATTATTTTTTACGAAATCATAGATTAATTGGAAAATCAAAGGGTTTGTGTTCGTTTTCAATAACAGGGGATATTAGGATTATTTATCAATGGATTGATAAAAATACGGTGCTATTTTTGAATGTTGGAAGCCATAATCAGGTTTATTAAATTGACTTTTTGCGTCTTATAATATATAATTGCGAGTTGAATAATTAATCTTTTCCAAAAGCGAATCTGAATTGGTTATTCTAACGTACTTTAAAACTAAAAGATAAATTAATTTCTGGTAAACAGAACTGTGGGTATTATTTACCTAGAGTTCTGTTTACACAGAAAAA
>CAYSME010000074.1:0-2287 GCA_964432085.1 uncultured Gammaproteobacteria bacterium
GATGTCAAAGGATTGATCCAGACAGCTCAAGAAAATGGGATAAGATTTGGCATACTTGAAGAAGTAGACGAGACAAACAATGCTCAGAAACACTCTTTATTGGTAAAGATTCAAAAATTAGTTGGTCAAGATTTACGAGATAAAAACATTACTCTTTGGGGTTTGGCTTTTAAACCCAACACTGATGATGTTCGTGAATCTCCTGCATTAATAATTATTAAACAACTTTTAGACCGAAATGCCAAAGTCACAGTTTTTGATCCCATAGCCACCCAACCAGCCAAATTAATTTTAGGTGAAAGTGTTACTTACGAAACTGATCTGATTAAATCTGTCAATAAAACTGACTGTTTAATTATAGCCACAGAATGGCCAGAATTTAAAAACGTTGACTTAAAAAAAATTAAAAAATTCATGAAAGAAAAAAATATTATCGACGGTCGCAATATCTTTGATAAAAACGAAATGAAAAAACTAGGATTTAAATATATTTCTGTTGGTAGATAAATTCCACTTCTTGTTATTTCCAAAAATTTGTACTATTATCCGAATATACAAAATTTATTAAATAACAAAAGCTGTTATTTTATATAAATCACACTTTCCCAATCCAATTTGCGCACATGTCCAATATTAAGGACATATATGATAGAGAACGAAACCCGCGACACGACAAAAAAGAAGGAGGTTGATTCCCACGACGTAACTTAACAATGTCACGCCTTGAGTGTCTCTTTCCTATGCAGAGATGCGTGACACTGACACAATACGAGATTATCACCGACAATTTAATAACGCGATCTCAAACATATCGGCCATATCAAGCTCGCGGTGACTAATCCTACAAAATCTATAATTGTGTGGATCTATTCACGGAGAAAACGGCCGAGGGTATACCCCAAATCAATTTAACGCGCAAATCAAACGAACAGGGCCTGGCTCGAAACAAAAACACGAGCCAGGCCTATTTCTTTTTAAGACCCAAAATCATCACTATTAATATCACCAGCTCGCTGATAATCAAACTTCTTCCCGCCTGAGCAAAACCTAACTTTGGAATAAAAATAAAATTAATTATCAAACCAATCAAAGTTCCTATTGCCACCGCCCAAAACACAATCTTTTGCTTCTTTTTTATTATCAATAAATTCCCCACAAAAATTCTAAAATAATTAATTACCCCTGACCAAACCAATAAACTCATAACTCCAGCCGAAACCACAAAACTTTCTCCATAAATTAATTTTATTATTAATTCTTTTTGCCAAGTTATCACTAATGCCAGCGGAATCAAAACCAATAAAGAACCGACAATAATTAACTTTATTATTTTTTTTAAGGTATTTTTTTTATTTTCATGAAATAAAACCGCAATTCTTGGAAACACGGCATTATTAATCACATTAATACTTTGAAAAGCAAATAAAATTTTGTAAGCCGTCTGATACCAACCCACCTGACTATTTCCAAAATATCTGCCAATCAATAAAGTATCATTGTTTGCATAAATCACTGTTGCTATTGTCATACCCAAAAGAGGTAAAGACTCTACCACCATTTCTTTCCAAAACTTAAAATTAAAATCTAATTTGAATCTTATATTTAATAATCTTAATTGATAAATTCCTACTATCACAGCTATAACAGTTGCCAATATATAGCCAAAAACTAAATTAACTGCATTTCCCTTTAAACCAATGATCAACAATGCTGAAACCAACATTCCCACATAAAAAACCATTCTGTTCCAAAAAACCAGTTCCATTTTTTCCCAAGCCTGAAAAATAGCTATAAACACATTTTGAAAAACCAAAAACAAATTATAAATTAATGTTGCCACCAATAATTGAATCGAAACTGGCCTTTTAAAAAATAAAAACGAAACGACAAACAAAATTCCAATTAAAACCGACAAAGCCAGTTTTAATCCCACTAAATTTCCTAGATATTTTTCACTCAATTCTTTATGTTTGGCCACTTCTCGAGTAGTAATTGTTGCCAATCCAAAATCAGACAAAATCATAAACAACGCCACATAAGCAAATGATAAATTAAAAGCTCCAAATTCTTCAGATCCCCAATATCTCACCAATCCTACCGTTATAAAAAACAATAAAATTTTGGAAAAAAATTCAATCCCTCCTAACCAAAAAGTATTTTTAACCAATAATTGTTTATTAGTTAAATTATTTTTTTCCAAATTGTTTGTGCCAATTCCAAGCACTAGAAACAATCGTTTCCAAATCATAATATTTTGGCTCCCATTTTAAAATTTCTCTAGCTTTTT
>CAYSME010000075.1:0-2239 GCA_964432085.1 uncultured Gammaproteobacteria bacterium
ATACTTGGACAGCTACTCAAACATTTAATAACACTAATGCTATTAATGTTGGTGGCACAGCCGTATTTAATTCTTATGTTGGAATCGGAACAGCCAGTCCAACTAGTAAATTAGAAGTGGCACAACCAATGTCAAATTACTCTACAGCTTTTACCTCACCACACCTAAAACTTAAAACTACAGATATTGTTGATAATACCGGTTTTGTAGGAATAACTTACGACTCTAGTACTTCGGCTAATTATGGTTGGTCAGTTGGAGCATTAAGAAGTACTAACGGTTATTCAAGTTATATTTTCAAAAATCATTATAATAGTGAAATTGGGACTGAATATATGAGAATTGCCAGCAACGGTTCTGTCGGTATCGGTACCACTGCTCCAGGTCAAAAATTATCTGTCGTCGGTAACGCCAGTATTTCTACTTCATTATCAGTCGGTACTTCATTAACTGTTGGAAATAATCTTTCCGTTGGTGGAACTTTCTTAAGTGTTGGTAGTAGTAATTTAGTTACCAATCTTAATTCTGACTTATTAGATGGTTATCATGCCTCATCATTTGTTCAAATTGGTTCTACTGGTGGATTCATTACCACTCTTAACAATGGTGTTGGTATCAGTATCAGTGGTACTGGTGTTGGTCGAACTATTTCAGTTGATTATGATTCATCAAAATTATCATTAACTGGAAATAAATTAACCCTAAACTTAGGTAGTACCAACACTTGGACAGCACTTCAAAACTTCTCTGCTGGTGCTACTATCTCTAATCTTTCAATTGGTGGTACTTTCTTGAGTGTTGGTTCTACCAACTTAGTTACCAACCTAAACGCTGATATGTTGGATGGACAACATAGTGCAGATTTTGCTTCAGTTACAGATGGTATTTATTACATAGAAGGTACAGGAACAACAGCTGGAACATGGCTAGGATCTAATGCGAAGATTTCTTCATATTATGATGGTTTAACTATTAGATACTATATTCCTATTGCTGGTGCATCTACCGATACTTTAGATATAAATGGTCTCGGGGCCAAAATTGTCTATCTGTATGGTTCAACCAAACTTACTACTCATTATCGAGCTTTGTCTGTAATTACCTTAACTTATTCTTCTACTAAAAATGGAGGGGCTTGGTTTGTCGAACCATATTATGCTGATGGTACAGAATCATACACAGTCAGATGGAACACATCGGTTAAAAATAATAGTACAGATATTAACCACGGATATAAACTCACGTTTGAAAAACCTGATGGTACCTTTGCTCCTGTTTCTGTCGGTAACGGTACAGTGGTAAATAGTAATATTATTTCCTCACAAACATTCAAACTTGGTGGACAGACTTTGTATTATGGCTCAAGTACAGACAAAGCCGCAAATGATACCTATTCTAGTGTTTATGAAGGAATAACTTCTGCTGAAATGGAGTATTGGAACAACAGAGGCACAACAGCTTGGGCAACAACAGGTTTACCATTTTATCTTGTAGGTATTCCAAGCGACGATGGAGACACTTTCACCCTTGTAGGAGCTGGAACAACTGACGCATTAGGTACACAAACATTACCAACAACAGAAGATGGTCTTATTTATATCCAAATAGGAGTTATGAATAACACCACAGATAGTTGGAGACTTTCAACAGCGCATCCAATATTTGAATTTAAGAACGGTGTATTAAGACAATATTTACCAAAAAAGAATAAAATGGATTCTTTGTTTGTGATGAATAATGTCGGTATTGGTACCACTGCTCCAGGTCAAAAATTATCTGTCGTTGGTAACGCCAGTATTTCTACTTCATTATCAGTCGGTACTTCATTAACTGTTGGAAATAATCTTTCTGTTGGTGGAACCCTAACTCTTAGTCAAGGAGCCAGTAATGGTTACATCTTACAATCTGATGCTAGTGGTAATGCTAGATGGGTTTCTTCTTCTTCCACTGGTATTGGTACTACTTATGCTGCTGGTGTTGGTTTAACTCTTTCTTCATCCAATGTCTTTAGTGTTGATTACGATACCACTAAATTATCATTAACCGGTAATAAATTAACATTAAATCTTGGTAGTACTAATACCTGGACAGCACTTCAAACCTTTACTAATGGTATTGGTGTAACTGGTACTACTAATTTAACTAATAATCTTAATGTTGGCGGAACTGCTTACTTTGCTAATTATGTCGGTATTGGCACCACCAATCCTGCTAAAAAATTATCGGTTGCTGGTGATAT
>CAYSME010000076.1:0-2195 GCA_964432085.1 uncultured Gammaproteobacteria bacterium
CCCTTGGGAGCAATCTCGTGTGGGTTCAAGTCCCACCCCGGGCACCAAACAAAAAAACAAATCATATATTGTGTTAGTGTTTTAAAATATTATTATAAATATTTTTACATTTAGGATAGAATAAACATATAACACTATGAATGACGAACTATACGAGGCAATAAAAATATATGCTACCAGGCCTCACAAAGAATTATCCGCTTTACTTTTGGAAAAATCAAAGGATCAGCTAATCGCTCTTTTTAATAATTTACTTACTATTTATATCAATGATAAGAATTCATCGCTCATTAGAGAATATATTACCGTATCTTTAGCTGGGTATGTGCCAACAAATACTAAAATTGGATATAATGGCTTTAAACAATCCACTCAAATTGGCGGGCAAACTATAGCATGCGAAGCAAAGCCTCAAAATATAAACACTGAAGACAATAATAGAAGAAAGAATAAAAGGCGTCTAAATGGTGGCGGTAATTTTACTGACTATACGCATAAAAGATTGGCAAAAGATAAAAAAGAAAATCCTAACATGGTTATGAGCGGATTTGTAGACGGAGAATTAATTTATGTTTTAGAATTTCCTTTTAATTATTCGCCTTTTGTTGGAAAATTAAAAAATCAACTAAAAAAGAGATTCCCAAGCGGTGATAAATCAGGCGAGTTTTTGCGTAGCGCAAACTTTACATTTGAACACTATAAAAATTGCAAAGAATTAAGAATAATTTATCTTGAAAAAGAAAAATTGGAAAACCACAAAAATCAACTTACTAAAAAATACTACAATTTTTTATCTAACAAAACAAGCGATGACGCCAAAAAATGAATTAATCCAAGGCGATGCTCTTAATATTTTACAAAAAATTGACAACAATTTTATTGATTTAGGGATTACTTCTCCACCTTATAATAAAGGTGGTAAGCACAAAGGTTGGTTAGTTAAAAACGTTAAATATAATGCAACGACAGACAATATCCCCGAAGAAACTTACCAAGAGCAACAAATTAAAATATTAGATGAAATTTTTAGGGTCACAAAACCAGGCGGCTCATTTTTCTATAATCATAAAGTAAGGTGGGTGCAAGGAAAGATGTTGCACCCCATTGAATGGATTGTAAAAACAAAATGGACAACTAGACAAGAAATAATTTGGGATAGAATGATTGCAGCGAATATCAGGGGTTGGCGCTTTTGGCAAATTGATGAAAGAATTTATTGGCTTTATAAGCCAATAAATAACAATAAAGTTGGCAAAGAATTAAAACCTAATCACGCATTATTAACCTCAATTTGGCGTTTTCCGCCTGAAAGAAAAAATGGGCATCCGGCACCATTTCCATTGCTTCTGCCAACAAGAATAATTTATTCCATTTTAGGCGGTGAAAAGGGGGTCGTATTGGATCCCTATGTTGGCAGTGGAACAACTTGTTTGGCGGCAAAATTATTAGGGTCAGATTATATTGGTATAGATATTTCAAGAGAATACATAAAAGATGCAGAAAATAAATTAAAAAATTACTTGAATTATAAAAAAATAGTGGATGAGGAAATACCCAAACACACCGTAAAAAAAACATTTTCAGACAGAAAAAACAATAATGAAAACACTGGGAAATATCGTCAATCGGTAATTTCACATCAAAAAAAGCTTCTATAATTATCTGTTAATTTATTCCCAAGCTACATAAATTATTCACCAAGCATCTTTATTGACGCATTGGCATCGCCCGTCAGGATCTTCTTTTTTATGGCAAATAGGACATCTCTTTCTTCTCAATATCTTGTTCTCTTTTTCAGATTTTATTTTTTCGCTTTTTTTAAAGATATTTTTCTGTCTCATTTTATAATCGCTTATCGCTTCTTTTTAGATTTATAAGCGTATAATTATTTTTACTTGGATTACCCTAAATTGTAATAGAACAAAAATAGAAAATCAAAACCGGTTATCCACAACCCGCAACACAACAAAAAACCGCCCTTCATAAATTCGGGGCGGTTTTTTGTTTGAAATCAATGGTTGCGCTTACTTTTCCAGAACTTCCACATAGGCGTATTTGACGCCGAAATTCTTGGCTTGCTTTGAAAAATTCAGAGGGTCTACCCTCTGAAAACCCTCCGCAAAGCTACCGCACCGGCTTTGGATCGCTCACCCCATCGGGCTGGCAACTGTAGACCACGATATCGCCGCCCGCGC
>CAYSME010000077.1:0-2116 GCA_964432085.1 uncultured Gammaproteobacteria bacterium
TTTCTATTTTTTGCTATACTGAATTATTAGTTTTTAAAATTAAAATGGATATTCCAAATTTATCTAAAAATCCTCAACCAGCCTTTTTAAATTCCTCTCCCACTCCCAAAAAGAAAAACAATAAATTATTTCTAATAATAGTTATAGTTTTAGCCATTGGAGCTGGTTTTGGTTTTTCCCGTCTTTGGCCATTAAACAGTTCAAAAGAGGGTAGTCTTATTACTAATATTTCTCAAAGAGATGTTACCTCTGCCGACGACATTAAAAATGCCAATGATTTAGTAGTAGGACAATCTTATGGTAACACAGGTGAAACTTTTACTGATAAAGCTTCCGGAACCATCGTTGCTGGTGGTATCAATGGTGAAGGCACCCACACTCTCGAAAGAGAAGGTGGTAAGACTCAAAATGCAGCCTTAACTTCATCGACCGTTGATCTTGATCTCTTCGTTGGTAAAAAAGTTGAGATTCAGGGAGAAACTAATTCTTCTAAAAAAGCCGGTTGGTTTCTTGATGTCGGCATTATCAAAATTCTAGAATAAAAATAAATTATGAAAATTATCTTTGATCAAGTTGATAAAAAATTTGGCATCGTTTACGCCCTAAAGGATGTTAGTTTTGAAATCGATCAAGGAGAGTTTGTTTTTATTGTTGGCAACTCTGGAGCTGGAAAATCAACCTTATTAAAACTAATTTTAAATCAACTTAAACCTACTTCCGGTAAAATTTTATTGGGAGATATTGATCTCTCTTCAGGTAATAAAGACGATATTAATAACACTCGCAGAAAAATTGGTGTTGTTTTCCAAGATTATCAGCTTATTTCTGATAAGACCGTTGAAGAAAATATTGCTCATATTTTAGATATTGTTAACTATCCAAAAGAAAAAATTCAATCACGGATCGATAAGGTTATAAAAGAAGTAAATTTAGGAACCCGTCGATTTTTGTTTCCTTCGCAGTTGGCTGGTGGCGAACTTCAACGTGCTTCTCTGGCCAGAGCTTTAGCTATCGAGCCGGAAGTTATTTTGGCTGACGAACCCACCGGTAATCTTGACCCAGAAAACTCTTGGAATTTAGTTAAACTCTTAAAAGATATTAACAAAGAAAACAATACTACTATTATTATGACCACCCACAACAGTGAAATTATTGAATCAATGGGTAAAAGAGTTATTAAAATTAATGAAGGAGAAATTGTATGAGCCCACTGCAAACCACTTGGCACCATATCAGACGGTCTCCATTTCAAAGTCTAATTGCCGCCTTTGCCATGTTTTTAAGTTTTTTCTTTATTTCCACTTTTGTTTTTATAAATTATGGTCTTTCCACGGTTTTAAAATATTTTGAAACTAAGCCTGAAATCACTTTATTTTTAAAAGATGGTCTGGACAGTACTACAGTTGAAAATTTACAAAAAGATTTATCAAACTATCAGGGAGTTAAAGAAATTACCTTTATTTCCAAAGAAAAGGCATTATCCATATATAAAGAACAAAACAAAGATAATCCCCTTTTAACCGAAATGGTCACAGCCAGCATCTTGCCGGCTTCTTTTGAAATTACCGTTTCAGAACCGGAAGTTTTGGAAAAAATTTATCAGAATTATTCCGCCAAAACCGATGTTATCGACGAAATTATTTATCAAAAAGATATTATAACTTCATTGTTAAATTGGACCAACATCACCAGAAAAGTCGGTTTTGCCATTATTTTCATAATTGCTTCTATTTCTTTTTTAACTATGATAACCATCATTGGCATGAAAATTACCAATCGAAAAGATGAAATTAAAATCAGTCGGCTTTTGGGAGCCTCTACTTATTACGTTAAAAAACCCTTTCTGTTAGAAGGCATAATTTATGGTATTTTCGGCAGTATTTTTGGTTTTACTTTAAGTTTTTTATTGGCTTTAATCACCCAAAAATCAATCAATGCTTTTTTTCAACCAGTCACTTTCATAAATTTAAATGTCAATTTTTGTTTAATCCTTTTGTTTGCTGAAATTTTAGCTGGAACTTTTTTGGGTTTCATTGCTAGTTGGATTGGAGCCAAAAGATATATTAAATTTTAATTTGATGTTTAAAAAAACAGTTTTTTTATTTTTAACCCTACT
>CAYSME010000078.1:0-1480 GCA_964432085.1 uncultured Gammaproteobacteria bacterium
ATGGAAGCTGGCGGCTCACTGCTTGCAAACGGCAAACTGCCCGGCGGCAAGGAGATAGCGCAGCTCGCAAGGCAAAACGACAAAGCTGCTCTAAAAGCATTCGAACTGGAGGGGTACTACCTCGGCAGCGCCATAGCCAACGTAAACAACCTGATGGATTTGGAGGGAGTGGTCATCGGCGGTGGGCTTTCGCTGGCTTTTGACCTTTATGAGGACTCCATGCAGGCGCAGATAAAAGCGGAAGACTCCCAGGGAAACAGCAGCTTTCGCGTTATGCCGACCGTACTCGGATATGAGGGTGCGTTGGTTGGGGCCGCAACTGTGGCGCTGTTGAAAAGTAAAGTAATAGAGTATTGATACGTTTTATTTATGAAAGGAGCCCGGAAAAGTGGACAACGCCTCTGTTGAGAAGAACAAAGTGCTGAAGGATCTGATGTTTTCCATAATATCCAAAGAGGGACGAAACGTCTCTCTGCAGCTTACGGAAAGCTCAGTAAAGGCTCTGTCCGCACAGCCGTGGCTGACGGACATTGAGGAAATATACTGCGTGGCACACGGCACATCGTACGCTACTGCCCTGCTGGCGGCATCATGGTTCAGACATATTTCGCGCATACCCGCTGAAGCCGTTGAAGCTTTCAGGTTTTCAAGATATGCTGACGACTATATCATTCATCCCGCGAAAACGCTGGTTGTGGCAGTGAGCTGCAGTGGAAATACTCCCAGCGTGGTGCTCTGCCTTAAGGAAAGCAGCGAAGCCGGCGCCCATACCGTCACCCTTTCTGGTGAGGGTGATATCGAATGCGCCGGTTTTTCAGACGGCGTGATAAGAACAGACTGTCATGTGGAAGAACGCAAAAAAGTAACTGCTTATTCAGTATCACATCTTTTTTTGGCGGCGGCCGCGTATGAACTGGCGGTTATGCTGGGCGAAAAGAACGGCTGCGTGGACAGCAGCAGGTCCGTTGAGTTGAACGCGGAACTCGAAACAACGTTCGGCGCCATGTCGCAGCTTCCGGAAATATTTGACTCCATGGGTGTCATCTGCGATGAACTTCGCGATAAAAACGCAGAAAACTATGTGGCTCTCGGAACAGGCCCAAACATGGGGACTATACAGGAAGGCGCTTTAAAAATATGCGAATTCAGCTGGAAGTTTGGAGCACGCGAGGAGCTGGAGGACTTTATACACGGGCGGTTCCGTGAGGCGGGTAGTAAGACGGTGCTCATTATAGCCGCTCCCTCTGGAAAAGCCTCAGACAAAGCTGCCGAGGTGCTGAAGACAAGCAAAAAGTACGGTATTCCAACGGTGCTGCTTACTGACAGCTCCGACTCCAGTGTGTGCGCACTGGCGGAGTACACTGTGAAGATGCCATCCCTTCCGGATGAATACCTTACGCCGTTCCTCTATGTGTTCCCCTACTGGTTCTTTGGCTATCATGTTATGGAACGCTCCGGCGGAGAGGTCGGCGGCATGCAT
>CAYSME010000078.1:1490-1977 GCA_964432085.1 uncultured Gammaproteobacteria bacterium
ACAGTAACTCTTTTCGGCAGCGTCTGCCGAATAAAAATAAAATTCAAAAATTCAAGGAGGCATTAAAATGAAAAGAGTGTTGAGTGTCGTTTTATCCATTATCCTTGTCATGGCTCTTTTTGCGGGCTGCGCAAATACATCCGGCGGATCTACCGCACCGGAAAGCAGCGCCGCGGAGAATGAACCACAGGCCAGCTCCAGTGGAGAAGCCTACGATTTGGTATTCTGGGTATATTCCGATGCAACAATGAACGAGCAGGGCCGTCTTATGACGGAGTGGGCCGATGCGTTCTGCGCCGAGAACGATGATGTGAACTCCATCACCTTCGTAGCCAAGAGCGACTCCGAACTGCTTACAAACATAATGGCCGGAGTAGGTCTGCCCGACTGTATGTTCTCCGCATACTCCTACGGCAAAGAGTACATGGACGCGATAGACCTTATCAACCTGAAAGATATGTATGACTCCGACCCGGATTACACCGCC
>CAYSME010000079.1:0-1905 GCA_964432085.1 uncultured Gammaproteobacteria bacterium
GCTCGCCCTTCTGGATTCGAACCAAAAACCTTTCCGTTAACAGCGGATTGCTCTACCGTTGAGCTAAGGGCGATCGTCCATCCTTCACTGAAGTTCCGGAATGGTGAACAATATTATAACATTTGATTCTAGTTTAGAAAATAAAGAAATCCACGGTATAATATCGGCATGAAATTAATTTTGGTTAGACATGGTGAAACCGAAGAAAATGCTGATCATATTATCCAAGGAAGGGATGATGGTAAATTAACACAAAAAGGAATTGAACAATCTAAAAAAGTAGGGAGAGATTTGAAGAAGAAATACAAAATTGATATGGTTTTTTGTTCACCTTTGAAAAGATGTGTGGATACTTTGGAAAATATTTTATGCGAATATCCAATTGAAGGATCAATCTTTATGTCGAAATTGATTGAAGAAAGAGATTTCGGTGAGTACACAGGGGTGGAAACTGTTTTAGTGGACTGGGATGAAATTGATCAAGATAATAAAATAAATCGAGAAATGGGAGTGGAGAGCTTAGCTAATTTATTAAAAAGAGTTAATTTGTTTTTGGAAGATTTGAAATTAGAGGATGAAAATTCAACTATTTTAGTAATAAGTCATAATGGGCCAATAAAAACAATAGTGGCTAAAATTACTGGTAAAAAATTTGACGAAATTGAAATAAAAAATGGTTCAATTACGGTTTTTGAGGAATTTAAATAAAACTATTTATAGTGGTTAGTTAAAGCGATAATTTTTATCATTCCTTTACTTGTGGCAAATATGGCTCGATATTTTTGATCAATACGAAAACTATAAAGTCCTGGCCCAATTGAATACATTTTTTCAACATTTAAACTTGGGTGACTAGGATTGTTAATAAATAAAGTAATTTGCTTTCGAAACTTTTTAATAATGTTATATTTCTTAAGATATTTTTGTTGTTTTTCACTCAAAGGAATTAATTCCATTACTTATCATAAAAGAAATCTTTACTATCTTCCAGTCCTTCTTTTAAATCTTTGAGAAATTCTTGGGAATATTTGCCAGTTTCAGCAACAGCTTGATACATTTTACTACGACTACGAGTGAATGGTTCCTTAAAAGGAAATTCTATGGCTTCATTTATAAGTTGAGGACGAAATTGAAACATACGAATAATATTTCGAATTAATTCACTGCGATTATCAAAATTATAATCTTTGGCAAGTTTGTCGATAAATTTTGCTTGACTATCGGTTATAGATATATTAATTGTGGTCATGACATATATTATGTCATACTTTGTCAAAGTTTGTCAAGATTTATTATTTATTTCTCAAAATTTTAAGTAATTCTTCTAAAAAAGCGATTTTGGGTAATGATTCCATTTCTTCAAGAGTAACCCATTTGAAATCTTGGTGTTCACGGGGACTTAAAATCACGTCGCCGGAAATATAATCACATGTAAAAACCATTTGAAATTGATGACGTTTTTCATTAGACATAAAATCATAGACGAAAATTAGATTACCAACTTTTACCTTTATTTTGGTTTCTTCATCAATTTCTCTGATTAAAGCATCGATGGAATGTTCGCCAAATTCAATAGTTCCACCAGGAAGATCCTAGAGGTTAGGCATAAAATTTTTATCACTGGCTCGAAGAGTAACTAAATATTTGTCACCTTTTTTAATAAGCCCATGAGCGGCGTTGATAACAAAATGATTTTCATCAAACATTAATTTATTCTAAATAATCTTGTAATTTCTTGCGGCGAGATGGATGTCTTAATTTTCGTAAAGCTTTGGCTTCGATTTGACGAATGCGTTCACGAGTGACATTGAAAATTTTGCCGACTTCTTCGAGAGTTTTTGGAGTTTCCCCCATTAGACCAAAACGAAGAGATAAAACTTTTGTTTCCCTTTCATCTAAAGATCC
>CAYSME010000080.1:0-1861 GCA_964432085.1 uncultured Gammaproteobacteria bacterium
TATAGTTATAAATATTTAACATTTAATATGACTCTTAAAAAATATCAAAAAATAAGATTAATCTTAACCGTATTTATGGCTGTTATATTCAGCCAATCCATCGTTTTACAAAATTATTTAATTCCAATCACCACTTTAATAATCGGTTCTTTGTTTTTAATTTTGCTTCGCCGACAAGTCAAAGAGGTTATCGCTGACGAGCGCGATTATGCCCTGGCTGGTAAATCTGCTTCCTGGGCTATTCAGGTTTATTCGTGGATTGCCGTTGTTGCCATGTTAATTTTTTATGCCTTTCAAGATTTAAATCCCGCCTATAAACCAATTGCCATGACTTTAGCCTATTCCACTTGTTTTTTGATGTTAGTTTATAGTCTTATTTTTAAATTTCAAAGCAAAGCAAAATTTTCTAAAGATAAAAACAAATTTATTATTTTTGCCATTATTTTAGCCATTTTTGTTACTGTTTTTACCCTTCGTTTATTTTCCGGTGAAGATAATTGGGTTTGTCAAAATGGCCAATGGATAGAACATGGCCACCCCGATTTTCCTGTACCAACATCTGTCTGTAAATAATTATGCAAACTAAAATTAAAGAATACCGAGCTAAATTAAATCTAACTCAAGATCAGTTGGCTAATTTAGTTGGTGTTCGTCGTGAAACTATCGTTTTTTTAGAACAGGGGAAATACAACCCGTCTTTAAAACTCGCCCACGATGTTGCCATCGCCTTAAAAACAACTATTACTAATTTATTTATCTTTGACTAAAATTGCCCTGTCAAGGGAAATGTCCCGTAGGGACAAAGGGTTTTAACATTATTAATTAAAAGCCGCCCTGTCAAGGGAGGTGGCCCGAAGGGCCGGAGGGTTTTATTTATGATAGGAAATCCAAAATGGTTCAACATTAGAAAATATTCTGGTTGGGGATTAACCCCAAATTGCCCTAAAGGTTGGCTTTATCTTGCCTGTTTTATTATTCCGGTTGCCATTATTAATTCTCTTACTATTAATCAAAATATCAAAAATATTATTTCCATTATTATTATTGGATTACTTATTCTTGATGTTCTTCACATTATGACCCAAATAAAAAGTGATGAACGGGAACGTCTTCATGAAGCCATAGCCGACAGAAATGCTTTATGGTTTCTACTTTTTGGGTTGATTTCTTGGGCTTTTATCAAACAAATTACTGATCCATTTTTCATTGGTATATTAATTGGAGCCACCGTCATCAAGGCTATTACCCAATTTTATCTCAGGGATAAATAAAATTAAATTTCCATCCAACTTAAAAATTTTTGGACTTTTTTCTTTTCTATCTCTTTTTTTTGACAATAGTCGTAAATCGTTTTTAGTTGTCTATCTGCCATCATATTAGCCAGACCTAATTTTTTTGGCTGCATAATATTAGGCGACACTTGTTTTACCTCATATAAAAAAGCTACCAAGTCACAAATTTTTAAATCTTTTTCCAACTTTTCATCATAATTAACATTTAATGCTTTTAAAATATTTTCTTGTAATTCATCCAATTTTTTTCTTAATTCATCAGTTTTGAACATTGGTAATATATCTCCGGTCACTGATTCATGAGAATCATGCAGTAATGCCATCACTACCAATTTATTTCGAGTTTCTTCTTTATATTTATTAAATTTTGACCAAAAAATAGCGATTAGTGCCGTGGCATAAGAGTGTTTACCCACATCCCAATTACCTCCAAAACCGCTTACTCCAAAAGCTCTGGGTATATTGAAAATATTCATTAAAAAATCCATCTTTGGGTCTTTTTCTACTTCTTCCAACAAACCTTGTGGTGTAAATATTTCATTTGCTCTTATTGTCATATTTTATTTAAT
>CAYSME010000081.1:0-1757 GCA_964432085.1 uncultured Gammaproteobacteria bacterium
TTTTATTTTTTTCTTCGTCAAATTCTTCTAAAATTTCTTTTTGTCTTGAAGTTAAGTGTTTTGGAATAGTTATTTTAATTTTTACATAATGATCACCCTTACCAGAACCTCTTATGTGTTTTATTCCTCTTTGAGCAAGCCTAATTATTGTTTGCGGTTGAGTACCAGATGGTATTCTTATTTTTATAGCACCTTCTACTGTTTCTACTTCCGTTTGACCACCTAATGCAGCTTTTGAAAAAGATATTTCTTTTTCTGATATTACATCATAGCCTTGCCTTTGAAATCTTTTATCCGGTTTTACCTGCACTATTACTTCATAATCGCCAAAGCTTATTCTTGAACCATTATCAACTCCTGCGGGAATTTTAACGGTTTGACTTTTCCCTTCAATTGAAATTCTTTTTTGTACTCCTTTTACAGCTTCCATGAAATCTATTACCAATGAATAAGCTGGTTTTCTTTGCCTTCTACTAAATGGGGATGCTCCACCGAAAAATTGCTCGAATATTTCAAAGGGGTCTGTAAATCCACCAAAATCAAATCCTCCATCTTGTCCTGCAGTTGTATATGTATATGTAAAAGGCCCGTATTGTCCACCTGCTCCAGATGGACCACCTCCTCCAAAAGGACCCTGTCCTGTTTGTTGTTCGAAAGCCTGATGACCAAACTGATCATAAGTTTGTTTTTTTTGAGGATCTGATAAAACCTCGTATGCCTTAGTTACCTCTTTAAATTTCTGCTCAGTTTCTTTTCCTTTATTTCTATCCGGATGATATTGTAAAGCAAGTTTTCGGTATGCTTTCTTAATATCTTCTGCTGTTGCAGATTTTGTAAGTCCTAATATTTGATAATAATCTTTTGTAGCTGTCATAGCCTTATTATATTACAAAAGACGCATAGTCTTTGCGTCTTTATATTTTTAAATTTTTATTTTTTTTAATTAACTACTTCTCCCTCAATTGGTTCTTCTTTGTTGTTTTTTGTTTCCTCGTCTTTTTTCTCCTCGTTTGTTTTTCCTTCACCTGCTGCTTCTGAAGCTGGATTTTGATTTGCTTGACTATACATTGCCTGTCCTACTTTTTGTAAAGTATCCGATAATTCTTTTGTTTTTGTTTCTATATCTTCTTTACTTGCTGTATCAAGAATTTTTTTAAGCTCTTCTATTTTTTCTTCCACTTCTTTTTTAAGGGCCTCTTCTACTTTTCCTTCTCCTTCTCTTAATGTTTTTTCTGCTGTAAAAATAAGTGAATCTGCTTGATTTCTAACTTCTATTTTTTCTTTCTTTTCCAAATCCTCCGCTGCATGAACCTCAGCTTCCTTGGTCATTCGCTCAATTTCTTCCTTATTAAGACCTGTTGAGCCGGTTATTTTAATACTTTGCTCTTTTCCGGTTGCTTTATCTTGTGCTTTAACATTTAAAATTCCGTTGGCGTCAATATCAAAGGTAACCTCAATTTGAGGAACTCCTCTTGGAGCAGGTGGGATTCCGTCCAAAACAAATCTTCCCAACGATTTATTATCCATTGCCATTGGTCTTTCACCCTGCAATACGTTTATTTCAACTTGAGTTTGATTATCAGCTGCTGTTGAAAATACTTGCGATTTTGAAGTTGGTATAGTTGTATTTCTATTAATTAAAGGCGTTGATACCCCACCTAGTGTTTCAAGTCCTAATGTTAGGGGAGTTACATCAAGAAGTAATACGTCTTTTACTTCTCCTCCTAAAACTCCTCCTTGAACTGCTGCTCCGATTG
>CAYSME010000082.1:0-1728 GCA_964432085.1 uncultured Gammaproteobacteria bacterium
CTGCTAAAAGGGCTATAAATTCTGAGTTCGTAGGCTTTCCTTTGTTTGAATTTACTGTATACCCAAATATTTTGTCATGTACTGCAATCTCTCCCCTATTCCAAGCGACTTCTATTGCATGTCTTATTGCTCTTTCAACTCTAGATGGAGTGGTATTAAACTTTTTAGACAGTAGTGGATATAATGTCTTTGTAACAGCATTTATCATCTCTTCGTTTTCTACTGATGCTATTATTGCTTCTCTTAAATATTGATATCCTTTAATATGTGCTGGAACACCTAAATCATGTATAAGGTTTGTTACCTTTACTTCTACTGGTTCTCCAACTTTTTTGTTTTGCCTTGTTGAAATATACTTTGTCCCTTTTACTTCATATAATTTGCTAGATTCTGACATTGTTACGTCTCTCAATCTATCTGTCAGAGTTTCAAGATCAAAAGGTTTTACAACATAATACATTGCTCCTAAAGAAATCGCCTTGTGTGTTATTCTCTCTTGTCCAATTGCAGACATTACAACCACATAGGGCATCTTTTCTAAAGTTGCTTCTTCTAATTCTTCCAAGACAGCTAGTCCATCTTTTTCTGGCATTATTATATCTAATAAAAGTACATCTGGTTTCCATTCTTTAATTTTTGCTACGACGTTTAACCCATCGTTTAAGCTACCAATGACTTGCATATCACTTTGTGAATCAACAAACATTGATAATAACCTTAAAAATTCTTTATTGTCATCGACAATCATAACTTTAAGTTTTTCTTCCATTATTTTTCTCTTTTAAATTCCATCCAACGACAATATTGTACACTAGATTTATTTACAATGCAAGATTTTTTTTAAGCAACATTTATACTTTTTTGTCAAAAAACAGATTACTATATATATTTACTTAAAATATGTATTTTATTACTTGGTATCTTTACGCTTATTTTAACCTTCCCGTCTCTTTCTATTTTAATAATTTCACCATTAATTTCTAGAACTTGTTTTTTTACTTTTTCTTCACCTGCATAATTTACTTCAATTTCAGCAAATACATATTCAACATATTCTTCTTTCTCATAGTTGGATAATATCTGTTTAGCAGCTTCTAAATATGCCCTAGTCAAGGGTCCTGTCCCTAAAAGTACACCTCCAAAATATCTAACAACTATTATTAAAACATTAACTAAATTTTCTTTTTCTAGAAGTGAATATATTGGTTTACCTGCTGTACCTTGAGGTTCTTTATCATCTGAAAATTTTCCTGACACTTTTAGAGTATACGCATATACAACATGTTTGGCCTCTTTATACTCTTCTCTTATTTTCTTTATTATTTCTTCAGCTTCCTCTTTAGAAGTTATACTATACAATTTAGAAATAAACTTAGACTTTTTCACAACTAACACATTTTTGTTATTATCTAAACTATCACATTTCGTTATTGTGTATTTATTCAATTTCTTCACCTGCAGACCTTCCTGCTACATAACCTGTAGAAAACGCTATTTGCAAGTTAAAACCTCCAGTTATTGCGTCAACATCTATTATTTCACCAGCAAAATATAGCCCTTTAACTAGTTTAGACTCCATCGTTTTAGGATTAATTTCCTTCGTATTTATCCCGCCACTTGTTACAATACCAGTTGAAATATTTTCTAATCCTTTTAAGTTAAACACTAGACTTTTTAATACACTCACAAGCACAAGCTTTTCCTCTTTAGTAATAGAATTTACTTTTT
>CAYSME010000083.1:0-1724 GCA_964432085.1 uncultured Gammaproteobacteria bacterium
TTAAGTTTAGCCAATTTCGCCTTTAATACTCCATGATGATGTTCACTCGATTTGTCGTAAGGTGTATCTCGAATCTCTTTCTCAACTCGAGATATTTGCATTTTAATAATTTCTTCTTTAGTCATTTGCTAGAATTACTTGTCCGCCTGTGGCGGAAATACTTTGAAAAAAATAGTTTCTTTTATTCTGTTTCTATCTTTTTGGCTTATTTTTAGTAAGTCTATTTTAGCATCTAACAATATCTTTGGCATTCACATCTCACAAACAGAAGATATCCATTCTGCCGCCAAAATTATCAATTCTCAAAACGGAGATTGGGGTTGGGTCACCGTTGTCATCCAAACCAGTAATCTGGATAAAAATACATGGCAAGATTTCTTTAATAATTGCCGAAAATACCACATTATTCCTATAATTAGAATCGCCACCATTGCCGATGGTGAAAATTGGAAAATTCCCGAATATTCCGATATTGATAATATTGTCGCTTTTTTAAATTCTTTAAATTGGCCCACTAAACAACAACACATTATTCTGTTTAACGAAATAAACCACGGGTCAGAATGGGGAGGGGAGGTTAATATAAAAGATTTTACTGATAAAAGCATTTACACTGCTAATAAATTTAAAGAAGCCAACCCTAATTTTTTTATTTTATCTTGTGGATTAGATCTCGCCGCCCCAAAAAATCTTCCAATGTATGAATCAGCCGAAAATGTTTATAAAGAAATATTGTCTATAAACCCGAATTATTTTGATAACATCGATGGTTTAGCTTCGCATTCATATCCTAATCACGGATATATCGGCACCCCAAAAGATCAAGGGCAACATAGTATCCATGGTTATCAATGGGAATTAAATCTACTTAAAAAGTTAGGTGTTCAAAAAACCTTACCTGTTTTTATTACTGAAACCGGCTGGCCTCACCGTGAAGGAATTAAAAAGCAAAATAATTATTACACTACTAAAACTACAGCCAACTTCCTAATTCAGGCTTTAGATATTTGGGCAAAAGATTCCCAAATTAAAGCCGTTACTCCTTTCACCTATAACTACTGCCAAGAACCATTTGACCATTTTTCTTGGCTGGACAGTAATGGAGATTTATATTCTGAATATCAACAACTAATTAATTTACCTAAAAAACAAAATCAACCAGAACAAATACTTAATTATGATCTAGAAAAAATAAATGTACCTTTTTTAATCCTTGAAAATAAAGAGTATGAAGGTGAAATAACTCTAAAAAATACCGGTCAATCAATTTGGGGTGAAAAGAAATTTTGCCTAATTTCCAAATCCAGTCCCAACATTACCACTTCTGAAATTTGCAGTGATAATATTCTCACTTACCCTGGACAATATAAAACTTTCAAATTTAAATTCACCGTCAATAAAATCGAAAACTACCAAGGTGAAACCTATCTTTCTTGGGGTGATTTAGATAATTTTGAGATTCAAAAATTTACCAAAGAATCCACTCTCTACCATCCTAAAGAAAACTTCATAAAAAAAATTTTCAACTCTCTCAAATCATTTTTACTAAAATAAAAACATCTTTTATTTATTAGTTTTTACTAAATCAAAACCATCAAAATTATTTTTTGTGCCACAATAAAAATTTTTACTAAATTTTTACAAATAGATTAATTAATATAAATTTTTCTGTGCCGCAGAGAG
The DNA here is from genome assembly GCA_964432085.1 of uncultured Gammaproteobacteria bacterium. Taxonomy (GTDB): domain Bacteria; phylum Patescibacteriota; class Microgenomatia; order UBA12405; family UBA12405; genus WARW01. The sequence goes on from CAYSME010000083.1 coordinate 1,684, forward strand.
GACTTGAACCTCCATGGGTTTCCCCACACGGTCCTAAGCCG
>CAYSME010000084.1:0-1721 GCA_964432085.1 uncultured Gammaproteobacteria bacterium
ACACCAAATTTAAAATAGGCGAAACTACCCTAAACTACGACAATTGGGAAATATTGACGGAAAACTTCAATAAAGTGAAGTTTAAAACGGAAATTGAGCCATCGAACATCTATTTGCTTGATTTAAAAGTTTTTGCAAAAGAATTTGGTTATTTAAAACGCCCTTTAAAAATTTCAGGCGCTATAAAAGGAACGGTCGGCAACTTAAAAGCTTCATCGATGAATATAAAATACGGCGACAATATCGATTTTTTGGGCAATTACCAAGTTACGGGCTTGCCATCCATCGATGAAGCGTTCTTTTTTGCCAATATCGACCATTTAAAATTTAACAAAAACGGTTTGCAAGATTTGTTGGCAAATCTCACCCAAACACCGGTAGTACTACCGCAAGAGATGAACAACATAGGCAATTGCAACTATACCGGTCAGATGACAGGATTTTTAAGCAATTTGGTAATTTACGGCAAATTGCAATCGGGCGTTGGGCTAATTTCTACCGATATTTCGCTCCAAGTGTCTAACAACCACAAGAATTTGGATCTGAACGGAAGCATAAAATCCAATCATCTAAATGTTGGTCGTATGTTACCATCGGGAAGCGGTTTAGGTGTTGTGTCATTTGTAGCCAAAACCAATATTAGAACCGGCTTAGAAAGAGCATTTAAAGGCAGTTTGGATTTTCACATCAAATCTTTGGAATTTAAAGAATATAACTACAAAGACATTCGCATAAAAGGCGATTTGACAAAACGCAATTTTGCCGGTAACATCAATTTGAACGACGATAACATCAAATTAAAATTCGACGGTAATATTGACATGGAGAAAAAACCTGCATTGTTCAAATTCAATGCCAAACTGTCCGATTTTCGCCCTTATCAATTGCACTTAACCGACAAATATCCCGAACTGTGCGCTGCACTCCAATTAACTTCGGACTTTGAGAGCACATCACTCTACGAGACCAACGGCTCTCTCCACATCGACTCCATAACGCTAAAAAATGGACAATACCACTATTTTTTAGACAGATTTACCATCACATCGCGAACAAACAAATCGAACACAATAGAAATAAAATCAGATTTCATATCCGGTTTCTTATCAGGAAATTACAAATTTGAAACATTAAAAAATAGTCTCATAAATATTGGTTCAAAATCGTTGCCCGTACTCACAACTCTATTCAAAACCGAAACACCAAAAACAGCGAACAATCTAAAAATTTTCATTGAGATAGAAGATACACGCCAACTATGCGATGTGTTCGAAATACCATGGTATTTGAAAGACCACACCATGATTTCGGGATTTTTGAACGACAAACAAGAAGGTTTCGGATTAGATTTCTCCGTTTTGCAGCTCTGCAACAACAAGGGAGGCATCGACAACATCAATATAAAAATACTAAACGAAAATAAAAAACTGCTGGTGCTGGCTAATGCTGTTACTAAACTCAAAAGCGACACACTCTCGCTGTTTATGAACGTTTTTGGAGAGCATGACAGTATAATGACCCACATCAATGTAGAAAATAGTCGCTCTGATATTGTGAATGCCGGCGAAGTACTTTTCAACACCTACCTGCACAATAACGACAACAATCTGATTGCCGATATACAGTTATTCCCAACAGAATTTATGGCTGACAATAAGACGTGGAGTATAGCTCCTGCTGCCATAAAAACCAATTTCAAATGGATTTCGTTGTCCGGTTTC
>CAYSME010000085.1:0-1707 GCA_964432085.1 uncultured Gammaproteobacteria bacterium
ACCTCTGCTCTACTCCGCGATATTATACTACAAAGATAAGACTTTTTTTGCAGAATAGCAAATAATTCTCACTTTTTTAAAAATTCGAAGCAAGTTGCCAACTTTTGGTACAAAATGGCATTTTCTTCGGGAGTTCCAACAGTGATTCTCAGGCAGTTGTTGCACAATGCAACCGACGACCGATTGCGCACGACAATTCCCTTTTCTATCAATGTTCGATAAATTGTATTCGCATCGGTTACCTTTACCAATAAAAAATTAGCATCCGACGGGTAAATTTTTTCTATAAACGACTGTTTCAAGAGATTTTCGTGCAACCACTCACGCTGTACAAGAATGTCCGCTACGCGCTGACGCACCTGTTCGTGATTTTCCAAAACGGACAAAACATGTTGTTGTGTCAATATGTTAATGTTGTACGGATATTTTATTTTGGTTAATATGCCAACAATTTCGGGCGAAGCAAACGCCATTCCCAAACGAATGGCTGCGCTAGCCCATGCTTTGGAAAAAGTTTGCAGTATCACCAAATTTGGATAGTTGTGCAACAACGGCAAAAAATGGACTTCTGACGAAAAATCAATGTACGCTTCGTCGAGAATTACCAAGCCATCAAATCCTTTTATCACGTTCAGAATTTCTTTTTCGTCCAATCTGTTACCGGAAGGATTGTTTGGCGAACAGAGCCATACCAATTTTGTGTGAGCATCGCACGCCGACAACAATTTTGCAGCTGACAATTGAAAGTTTTCATCCAAAGCAACGGTACGGTATTCCACATTGTTGATGTCGGCACAAACACGGTACATACCGTAAGTCGGCTCTATTGCCACTACATTATCCTCCTTCGGCTCACAAAAAGCACGATAAAGTAAATCTATCGGCTCATCGCTGCCATTGCCCAGAAAAATAGAATCGGGCGATACATTTTTCACTTCGCCGATACGTTTTTTTACTTGCAATTGAAGTGGGTCGGGATAACGATTGTAGGGTGCTCCGTAAGGACTTTCGTTCGCATCAAGATAGACAGATGCCTCGCCTTGAAATTCGTTGCGGGCGCAAGAGTACGGCTTCAGTTGCCATACATTCGGACGTGTCAATTTTTGTAAATCCATTATATCGATAAAATTTGCAATACGCCAATTTTTTCAGGGCGTACCTGTTTGTCTTCTTTTATGGCTTTAGCAATAGGAATATCTACAATTTCATTATCCACAATGCCTATCATCACGCTGCGCTGTTCATTGAGCAAAGCGTCTATTGCCGCCACGCCCATGCCACTCGCCAAAATGCGGTCGAATGCCGTAGGCGAACCACCGCGCTGCAAATGACCAAGAATAGAAACGCGCACATCGTAGTTGGGAAATTTCTGATGTATTCTATCAGCAAGTCCCTGTGCTCCTCCTCCACTTTCAGCTACCAAAACTATGCTGCTGTTTTTAGATTTGCGAATACCGTTGCGGATTAAATTTTCAAGTTCTTCCACCGACGTTTCACGTTCGGGGATAACTGCAGCTTCGGCACCGGCTGCTATGGCACTGTTCAATGTGAGAAAACCTGCATCGCGCCCCATTACTTCCACAAAAAACAGGCGTTCGTGCGATGTAGCTGTATCGCGGATTTTGTCCACACATTCCATTATGGTGTTCAGCGCCGTATCGTAGCCAATGGTACAATCCGTTCCCCACAAATAGTTATCGATAGTAG
>CAYSME010000086.1:0-1610 GCA_964432085.1 uncultured Gammaproteobacteria bacterium
GGACAGGTCAGGGGTTCGAGTCCCCTTGGGTCCACCTTCTTCGCCAGTTAGCGAATTCGGCGGATAAATCCACTTAAATATGAATAAGATAATTTTTTTTGATTTTGACGGAGTGATTGTAAGTAGTATTGAACTGACTCTGGAAATTAATCGTGAAATAATAACGGATATGGAAATGGATGATTTAAAGGATTGGGTTGAAGGGAATGTTTACAGTAAAAAAATTAAAGGAATAGAGGTTGATGAGACTATGACTAGTTTATATTTTGAAAAGTATGGTCAGAGGGTTGTTAAGATGGTGCCAGTGGAAGGGATGGGTGAAGTTTTGGAAAAAATCAAAAAGAAAGGTTGGAAAATGTTAATAATTTCTTCGGCAGATGAGAGTTCAATAGAAAATTTTTTAGATAAAAATGGTTTGAGAGATTATTTTTTGGATGTTATGGCTAAACACACACATGCCAGTAAAGTGGAAAAATTTAAGATGGCTTTGAAAAAATATAAAATTGAACCTAAAGATGCTTTAATGGTGACAGACACGGTAGGAGATGTTAAAGAAGCCCATGAGGTAAAGATAAAAGCGATAGGGGTGACTTGGGGACTTCACGAAGAGGAAAGATTGTTAAAAAATGGGGTTGATTTTGTAGCCAGAAAACCAGAAGATATATGGAAGGGGATAAAAGAGATTTTGGCTTAGTTTAGTGACTTTTTACTACAACATGAAATCTAAATTAAAACAAAGAAAATTGGCTGTTGGATTACGAAAAGATGGTTTTTCTCTGAAAGAGATATCGGATAAATTAAAAATTGCAAAAAGTTCAGCGTCTGTTTGGGTTAGAAATATAGAAATGAGTACCAAAGCAAAAGAAAGAATAAATCAATTAAAGAAAGTTGGTATTAATAAAGCAAAGAAAATTAATCATGAGAATGCTGTTGTTAGAAATAAAAAGTGTATTGATTGGTCTATAAAAATTTTTTCTAAAAAAGAATTAAGTATTTTTGAATATCAAATGATATGTTCACTTTTATATTGGGGTGAAGGGGCAAAATTTTCTAATAGGATTGAGTTTACAAATTCAGACCCCAAAATGGTAAAAGTGTTTTTGGAATCACTTTGTGTTGGGTTTGGAGTCGATAGATCAAAATTGAGGGTTAATTTACACTTACATAATTATCATAATGAATTTAAACAGAAGAAGATGTGGTGTGATCTATTAAAAATATCAGAAAATCAATTTAATAAAACATTCTGGAAAGAAAATAGTTTTAAAATTAAAAGAACTGATTATCCTGGATGTATAAGAATCTGCTATCATTCGAAAGAAATTGTTGATAAAATAAAGTCGTTTTATAATCAAATATCCATTAAAATAGGCCCATAGTGAAATGGTTATCACTGGGATCTCCAAAATCTCCATTTGAGGTTCGAATCCTCATGGGCCTGCCTACGCTTTTCGAGCTTCGGCAGGTAAACCTGCTAAATTTTATATTTACAATAGGTAAACTTGCATGAATTGAGTAGTTGTTTTGAAGCTAATTTAATGATAAATTGGTTTCAGATGATAATTATTGGAATTACGGGAACGATTGGAGCGGGAAAGGGGACGGTAGTA
>CAYSME010000087.1:0-1590 GCA_964432085.1 uncultured Gammaproteobacteria bacterium
GATGAAAAAAATCCTTATAGATTTACTAAAATTATCCAATTTAAATTGTGGACTTGGGCAAGTTGCGTTAAATTTTGGAAAGGCTTTATGTGAATCAAATTCAATTTTTGACCTCAACTATCTTGTGCCGAAAAGTTTTGTTGGCTACTTTGGAGATGGTGTAAAATATTTTACGCCCAAAACAATAAAAAAAGAGTTAAATACTTTTGATCTTTGGCACTGCATTCATCAAGAGCCTGATTTTTTACCAAAAAACGACACAAAACTGCTAATTACAATTCATGATTTGAATTTTTTAGGAGAAAAATCTGAACGAAAATCTGCAATAAGATTAAAGAAACTACAAAATCTTGTGGATAGAACTAAAAAGGTTGTTTTCATCTCTGATTTTTCGCGCAAAATTGCACTTGAAAACCTAAATTATCCTAAAGATAAGACAACAATTATTTATAATGGAGTAACAACCTCTGAGAAATTTTCTGAACCAAAACTAAAATCCGACAGATTTTTCTTTAGCATAGGAGTCTTTAAACCGAAAAAAAACTTTCATGTTTTAATCCCTTTAATGAAACACTTTCCTGAGTACAAGCTTATTATAGCCGGCGACGCCAAAGGTTCTTATTACAAACATCTTCTGAATTTATCTAAAAACAATGACGTTGATGACAGAGTGATTTTCCCGGGAATTATTTCTGAAGAAGAAAAAACATGGTATTATAGAAATTGTGAAGCATTTTTATTCCCTTCTCTTTACGAAGGATTTGGACTACCAGTCATTGAGGCTATGAGAAATGGTGCCCCTGTTCTTACATCAGACAAAACAAGCTTACCTGAAATTGGTGGTGGTTTTAGCTTTATTTTTCATTCTTTTGATGAGATAACAATAAAAGAAACCATTTCACAAGCTATAAAAAAGTACTCCTCAGACAATGAATTCAGTAAGAATGCGATTTCTTATGCAACACATTTTAATTGGAATAAAAACGCCTCAGAGTATATTAAACTTTATAACGAAACCTGTTGCTCTTAAAACACCAGTTATTGCACCAATTGTCGCGCGATCCAATGGCTATCGGATTCGCGTGATTAAAATTATAGCGACCTAAAGGTCTTGGGGTTGGGGTAATCAGTTAAACTAAAATTTTTATTTTTGCATTAAAAAAGCATGATAAAATTAGACAATAAGTTTACATCGGATTTCAAAGACCATATAAAATTCAGTTACAGTTTTTTCGATCGCATAATAGTACGTGGTTATATTATTGGAATGTTCCGTCCTGCTAATGTTATAGCTTTATTGCGTAATTTAGGTTTTTCGAAACACACAAATGGAGTTTTTAAACTTTTATCAGACCAATTAAATAACCACATAAAAAAATTGGCTGCTAAACTTGAAGTCCCAATATTATGGAGAGAAAATCATGGTGGTAAAGAAATGGAAATGCAGTCTTATGTAGAGGAAAATTATTTCAATCCTAATAAGTTAGGCGTGATTTGCATAATAAAGTCCTTAGAATTTATGAACTGTTACTGGAATAAGCAAATCACAACTAAGAGCAATACATTTTTCACTAAGATGTTTTGGCTAAA
>CAYSME010000088.1:0-1568 GCA_964432085.1 uncultured Gammaproteobacteria bacterium
ATATTTGGTTTCATTTATAGATTGATTATATATTGAGATAGGGTTTATGGCTAGTTTGGAATTATAGTGATTGACATTCGGGTTTTGTTTGGTTTTAATTAATTATGAAAAATAAAATTGTTTTATATAAATCTCCTAAAGGGAATATTGATTTGAAAGTTAGTTTTGATGGTAAAACTGTTTGGTTAACTCAAAAACAGATGGCTGATTTGTTTAATAAAGATATTAGAACTGTTAATGAACACATAAAAAATGTTTTTAATGAAAATGAATTGATTGAGAAAGCAGTTGTCCGGAAATTCCGGATAACTGCTAGTGGTGGGAAAACTTATTTAACTAATTTTTATAATTTAGATGTAATAATTTCTGTAGGATATCGGGTTAACTCTATTGAAGGTACTCATTTTCGTATTTGGGCAACAGTGTAAAAGTATCTAAACCACGCGATTTTACCAATATTATGGTTATTTTTCAAATTTCATTCGGTAGACGTTGGTGTCGTATTTTTGAAAACCGAGATTTTGGTAGAGTTTGTTGGCTTCGATTCTTTCAGGTTTACTAGTGAGATCTATTTTTTTGAGATGAAGTTTTTTGCCTTCAATTATTAGTTTTTGAATTAAAGCAGTACCAATTCCCTGCCCTCGGTATTGATCATCAACGACAACGTCTTCAATTCGACCTGATTTGCCAGTTGGAATTTTAATTAAGACTAAAGTAGCCATGCCGATAACTTTATTATTTTGGTCAACAGCTAAAAGAAGCTTAGCATTTTTAGAAATTTCGTTTAATTGACTACTATTGATTTTGTTTGGGTTTTGAGTAAGAAGCGTTAAAAGATAGTTGATGGACTTAACTACAATGGAAGATTGTAACTGACTGGATAGAAATTTATATTTAATCATAGGTAATTTTATAATAAAATGTATAATTTTATTAGTGTTACGAAAATTAAAGATATTTTTAGCAATTATAGTAATAGTTAATGTGGCGGCGGCGGATGTGTGGTGGTTTAATTTTCTTAAAAAAGAAAGAGAGAATAGCGAGGTTAATTTGGTAAACGAGGAATGTCCTTTGAATTGTAATAAAGTGATTGATAAAAAAATAAATGAAGTGTTGCCGACGGAAGATTTATCTCCTACTGCTACTTTGACACCGACGGCGATTATTAGAAAACTGACAGTTAAAACAAAGAGCACGCAATATATTCCAATTCCAGGAAGCGGGAGCACTTTGGAAAATAAATGGGTGGATTTATCGGGAACAGAATTTTATATTAGTACTGATGATTATCCAAATCTGACTGGGGCTTATTTTGAAGCAAATATGAAATTACTTAATGGAAATGGATTAGCGTATTTGAGGCTTTTTGATGTGACGGCAGGAATTGAAGTTTGGGGAAGTGAAATTTCGACTGGCAGCCAGAGTTTTACTTCAGTAAGCTCAGGAAAATTGACAATAAGGAATGGAACTCATCTTTATAGAGTTCAGGCAAAAAGCTTGACAGCTGATACAACGGTTTTTAATTCGGGTAGAATTAAAGTTATTTTGGAAAACTAAATATTATCGGC
>CAYSME010000089.1:0-549 GCA_964432085.1 uncultured Gammaproteobacteria bacterium
GGAGAGAAACTAAAATATTGCTGATTTGTAAAAATGTGGGACTAATCATTAAAGCAAAAGCAATACTCAAACTAACCCAAGAAATTAAAAGATCAATTCTCTCTTGGGGAGAAAAATAAAATATGGATTTCTTGTTTTGTGTCATATTCAACTATTATTACAACAGATTTATATAATTAACAAAATAGTGAAAAAATAGTTAATTTATTTAATAATTTTAAAAAAACAAAAAAATTTCACTCGTCAATTAACGAATTATTCTAAATGTTTTTATACTAAAAAATTTCCTTCTCTTTTTAGGTGATTTAATGAAAGAACTTTTCTACCAAGAAAGAGCTCAAATTTCAATTGAACTAATAATAGTGCTCGCAGCAGTTGTAGCAGTAGTTTTAGTACTTGTAAGTCAGCTTCAATCAACAAGTGATGCGGGTGCAAAAAAATTAGAAAAAGAAGCAGGGGATGTATTCAAAAAAATTGATGAAATTTAGTTAAATCTAGATTTCAATAAATTATTTTTTTTCAAAAAAAGTATTTTTTGAAAAAACACAT
>CAYSME010000089.1:559-1059 GCA_964432085.1 uncultured Gammaproteobacteria bacterium
AATAGAATACTTATTGATTTTGACTGCTTTTTTTGCCTCACTTGGAATAATTTTACCAATAATTGAAAATTCAACAAATTCATTTCTTTTAATTAGTGACACAATTTTAGCAAAAAACATTTCAGAAGGACTAAAAGAACAATGCAATTTATTTAATTATTCAGGGAATGGTTCAAGTAAAGAGTATATTTATTTACCATCAAAAATGATTAAAATAAAAAGTGACGCGAAAATTATAACAATTTCGACTGGTAAGAATAATAGTAAAGAATACACATTTTATTGTAAAAATAGTGGTGTTTTTGAAAAAAATTTTGAATCCAAATTTATTATTACTATTTCAAAAGAAAATAATTTAATTGTAATTGATGCACACGAAATTTAATTTAAATTAGTTGTTATTCGCAAACAATTATTTTAATATTTTTTTCAACAAGAGTCACTTTTTCAATAATTATCCCTTCACTTGAAACACAATTTTTTGTAATGGAGTTTTGGGC
>CAYSME010000089.1:1093-1550 GCA_964432085.1 uncultured Gammaproteobacteria bacterium
AATCACTAATCAAATCATTTTGGCTAATTAATAATTCATTAGAAGATGCCCAAACTCGAATCAAATCATTTTCTTGTTGAGTAATCAATAATTCTTTTAATGAAGTGTTTTTTTCAGAAGGAAGGGAAAGTAAAATTAAAATTAGTACTAATAGTGAAATTGTTGTTTCTATTGAGAAAACAAAACCTTTTTTATTTTTTAAAAAATTAATTGAATTTTTATTTTTCAATTAAACACCCCTTTAGTTCAATTATTGATTTTTCTTCATCAATTTTTACAAATCTTTTTGAAGAAAAACACTTCTTTGACTCTTTTTGACTTAAAATAATTTTTTTACTTTCAGAGTCATTTTTCCAACTTAGTTCTTTAACAAAAAAATCTTTTAGTTCAAAACTTTTTGAATTAAGTAAGTTTTCTTTTTTAAGTTCATTACTTTTCACTCTTTTTTTTGAAATAT
>CAYSME010000090.1:0-1540 GCA_964432085.1 uncultured Gammaproteobacteria bacterium
TTTTTGATCTGGTAATTCGGGAATGGTTTTTCTTATTTCTTCAATTTCTAATTCTGTGAAAATTATGTGAGGAATGTCGGGTTCGGGGAAATAACGATAATCAGATGAGCCTTCTTTTTCGCGTTGTAAAAAAGTCTGATTTTTGTCAGCATCCCAACCACGAGTGGTTTTATTAGTTTTAGATTTTACTTCACGAGTTTCTTCAAAGACTTTGGTCTGGCGATCAATTTCAAATTGAATGGCAGTTTGAACACCGGTCAGAGAGGCAACGTTTTTGACTTCAACAAGAGGAGTAAAAAATTCTTGACCATTATCTTCGACTTTTAAATTGATGGTTGGTTCACAACGCATACTACCTTTTTCAATATCAGCATCGGAAATACCTAAATATCGGATAATTTGTTGAAGTTTAAGTAAATAGTTTTTGGCCATTTCAGGGGAAGTAATGTCTGGTTCGGAAACGATTTCAACCAAAGGAACGCCACAACGATTGTAATCAACTAGAGTTAAGTCTTCACCATTTTCGGTGATGTGAACTGATTTACCAGTGTCCTCTTCCATGTGAGCGCGATTAATACGAATTTCTTGACCATCAATGGTAATTGTGCCATTGATAACAAAAGGTTTTTCAAGCTGAGTGAGCTGATAACCTTTGGCTAAATCTGGATAAAAATAATTTTTTCGTTCAAAAAAAGAAATTAAATTAGCAGAACAACCCAAGGCTAGTCCTAATTTAATACACCATTCACAGGCAGTTTTATTGGGTACTGGAAGTGCACCTGGAAGACCAAGACAAACTGGACAAGTGTGAGTATTGGGGTCGACATGAAAATGATTGGCATCACAATTACAAAACATTTTAGTTTTTGTTTTTAGTTCAACGTGGACTTCAAGACCGATGATTGGTGTTATTTTCATACGAAATCCTTCTCGGCTACGCCGTATCTCCCTTTGATGAAAGGGAGAAATTTATATTTTTTTAAAATATTTTTTTTCATTTTATAAATTTGGTTTTTGTAAATGATAGTTGGTAATTTGTTGGAATTGGTGGCCGAGAGAAAAGAGTTTTTCTTCTTCAAAAAAATTGCCGATTAATTGAAAACCGATGGGTAAGTTTTGAGAACTAAAACCACAAGGAAGGGCTAAGGAAGGAACTCCGGCCACATTGACACAAACAGTGTAAATATCGGCTAAATACATTTTTAACGGATCATTAACTTTCTCGCCAATTTTCCAAGCAGTAGTTGGAGAACAGGGAGTTAGGATTGTATCGACATTTTTAAAAGCGTCAATAAATTCGTTTTTGATTAGGGTACGAACTTTGGCAGCTTTGGTGTAATAGGCATCGTAATAACCGGAAGATAGGGCATAGGTGCCAATTAAAATTCGACGTTTTAATTCTGGTTCCATAAATTTTCCACGAGTTTTCATGTAATAGGAAATTATATCTGGAGCATCAGTGATAGATTGACCAAAACGGATACCATCGTAGCGAGCCATGTTGGCAGAAATTTCGGAAGGGATTAAAACGTAATAGACA
>CAYSME010000091.1:0-1515 GCA_964432085.1 uncultured Gammaproteobacteria bacterium
GACCGACGACGCGGGAGTTTGCATCTCGGCCTCAGCCGAGCGCGACGGTATGGAGATAATAGCGGTGGTGCTCGGCTGTCCCGACTCGGCGTCGCGTTTTGCGAGCGCGCGCACACTGCTCGAATACGGCTTCGCAAACTACGAGCTCGCTCATATCGTCGTTGACGCCGCCGAGCTTGCCCCCGTCAAGGTAAAAGGCGGCGACGCCGAGCGCTGCGCGCTCGAGTGCGAGCTGCCCGCGAGCATCGTGGTGGAAAAGGGCAGGGCCGCGGCGGTTAATTATGAAATAAACATAGCGGAGTTTGTCGAGGCGCCGGTCGCGGCGGGGCAGCAGATAGGCGCGATAACGGTGCTCGCCGACGGTGAAAAGCTCGGTGAATACCCCGTGAGAGCGTGCGAGAGCGTAGGTGAGATGACGTTTGCCAAGGGCTTCGCAAAGCTCTTCGGAGCGCTTATGAGCATGTAATACCAAGCACTCTTTGCCTTGACAGGTGCGCCGCTTGTGCTATATTATACTTATCAGAAACAATTAAGAAAGCGCGCCTCCTTCGTTGATTAAAGCGAGGGAGGCGGCGCAACGGCGAACAAGGACGGTTAACGTTTTAGACGCCGAAACAGAGGTGATGGTTATGCCTGTAACGGTTAATACCGATTATCTGCGCGGCTTCCTTGAGGAGGGCGCGCTTGAGGCGCTGTCCGAAGAGATAAAACAAGCGAGTGAAAAGCTGCAAAACGGCACGGGGGCGGGGGCCGATTTTCTCGGCTGGCGCGACCTTCCGCTCAACATCGACGCGGACGAGCTCGCCCGCGTAAGGGCGGCGGCGCTGCGCATACGCGAGACGAGCGACGTGCTGGTTGTCGTCGGCATCGGCGGCTCATATCTCGGCGCGCGCGCGGTCATCGAGCTTTTGGGCTCGCAGTATTTTAACGATTTCAGCCCGCTCAAGGTCTATTTCGCGGGCAACAGCATAAGCGGCGACAGCCTCGGCCGCGTGCTCGCGCTGTGCGAGGGCAAGAGGGTGAGCGTAAACGTCGTCTCAAAGTCGGGCACGACGACCGAGCCCGCGCTCGCGTTCAGGGCATTAAAAGATATGCTCGAGCGTCAATGCGGCAAGAGCGAGGCGGCAAAGCGGATATACGCCACGACCGACAGCGCCCGCGGCACCTTAAAAAGCCTCGCCGACAGCGAGGGCTACGAGCGCTTTGTTATCCCCGACGATATCGGCGGGCGCTATTCGGTGCTCACGCCGGTTGGTCTGCTGCCGATAGCGGCGGCGGGGTTTGATATCGACGCGCTCATATCGGGCGCGGCGAGCGCGGCGAGAGAATATGCAAACGGCGAGCTGAGCAACGAGTGCAACCGCTACGCCGCGGCGCGCACGGCGCTCCTGAATTCATGGCTCATGCCGCGCACGCCGTATTCCATGATGGGACATACCGCCCACGCGCGGCGGTCAAGCCGGACGACGACGCCCGCGTCCGTAAGCGCGGGAAGCAGCGGGAAAAGACGGCAGG
>CAYSME010000092.1:0-1505 GCA_964432085.1 uncultured Gammaproteobacteria bacterium
AATTTTGTTGGCACTAAAGTTCCAGTAGTCGCCAGCTATCAAAGTTTTAGTAACGCTGAAATAGAAAAAGAAGTTAAAGGCGAAGTTCTTGGAGCTTCCACTGAAATGCCTTCAACTGGTTCCAGTACTATTTGGTTAATTATCAGCACTATTCTAGCCGCTCTTGGTTTAATTTTTATTAAAAATGGTAAAATAACCAAACTTATGGCAAAAAGAAATATTTTAACTTTAATTTTATTAACTCTTTTGAGTTTTGGCTTTTTAAGCCAATCTGTTTTAGCGGTTAGTTCTGATTTGGTTATTCGTTTAGAAGAACCACAAAGTCCAACCAATACTAAAGATATTAATTTAAATTTTGTTGCCCTTGATATTCAAGGTCGGGGAGTTACTGTTCAATGTCTTAAAAAGGGTCCTCTTGATTCCGATTTTAGTCAATTTAAGTCTATTGTTTTATCAGGTTCTAATGGAAACGCAGATCATTGCTCTTTGTCCTCAGTTATTTCTGAAAACGGATCTTATCAATTCCAAACTAAAGCTATAGCTGGTACTGATGAAAATTACAGTAATATCGTTTCTCTTGAGTACAATACTTCAATACCTGATAATCCGAAAGATTATGGTAAAGAAAAGTTAAATAATTGTGATTATAAAATCCATTTTAAAACTGCCGATGATAATGGTAAAACAGTCAGGGTTGAAATCTATCGTTCCGATTTAACTTCTTTTACGGCTGATAATAATACTAAAATAATCAATATCGATATCAGCTCCAACGAAGAAAGAAACATTACTAATAGTGTTCCGGATTGTTCCAAAGAATATTACTACGTTCTAAGGGCTTTCAGTTCCTCTGGTAATGGTTCAGATTTGGTTGGTGATAGTATTAATGTTACCGCCGGTGATATTATTATTTCCAATTCTTCTACCACTACTAATGCTATTCCAATTATTGGAGAATCAATTAATCAAGAAAATTCGGAAAATAACGAAGAGATTATTACTTCGGAAGAAAACAGCGGGGAAATTCTTGGAACTGCCAAGTCTACTAATTTTTTCACCCGTCACAAAATTCTCTCTGCTTTTCTAATCATCATAGCTTTGGCTATAATTACTTATGCCGTCAAAAATATCCGTAAAAACAAAAAAAATAAAAGACGTCGCCGATAAGATTACCCTTCCTTATTTTTCAATTTTAGGTGCCATTTTAATCATCTTTGCTTTATTTGTTCCTTTAAAGATTTTTTCGCCAGTTATAAAATCTGAAATCAATTATCAGTTGAATAGATCTGTCACAGAAAGACCAGAAATTATCCCTGTAAACACAGATTTTTCTATTATTATTCCCAAAATAAACGCCAACGCCAAAATAATTAAAAATATAGATCCTTTTAACTCTAAAATTTATCAACAGGCGTTAACTAAAGGAGTCGCACATGCGCTTGGTAGTGCTACTCCCGATACTGCTGGTAATGTTTTTATTTTCGCGCATTCCGCCGGAAATTGGT